>NZ_JAKRFW010000003.1:0-145923 GCF_022347905.1 Pseudoalteromonas sp. Of11M-6
AACACATGAGAGCCTTGGTAACTTGCCTCCGGCGATTTACCGCACTAAGTTGGAAAACTCCAGTTTAGAGGTGTGCCATTAAAGGGGAAGTGGACATTAGCTTTTGGATTTCTTCTTCAGTTAATACTGGCGTATTTTCGGCTGACAATGCCGCAGCGTTCATCTCCTTCTTTGGTGCTTGAGATTCGATGCTATGCGCCTCAGCCTCCTTTTTAGCGGTTAAGTTACTGGCTAAATTGACCTGCGAATTAACTAGTGGTGAATTAATCTTCACTGCTTCAGTCCTTGATAGTGGTAAATGTCTAATGTAGAAAACATTAACATTTGCGTTGATTTTCTCAAGGAGAAAAGAAAACAACACTTGTAACCGCTTTTAAAAGACTAAAATACTGTATAAGACATGCTGGCATAGAGAAAGTTAACTCTATGCCACTTTAATGAGGAAGTTAAGGTATAGGTCAGCAATGATATTTTCACTACACAAACCAGATTTTGGTGACAAAAAACTGCCTTACTCTTTTCAATATTAACGACTAGACAATTAAGAAATTAATTCTTCGTAATTCGTCATCATTAGGCGAACTTCTATATCCCATTGCTGACACATCTATTTCGCTTTGGTTAGCATTTACTGCAAGGCTCTTTACACCTTCCTGAGGATCTTTAATACTCAAGATTTCCAAAGTACCGAGTACGTTACCGCTGTCTCCGCCAATAAAATCAATATCTAACTCACCATGGTGGCCTGTTTTAGCGACCACCTTAAAGACGCCATGTTCACCTCGAGGGATTACTTTACCATCAATTGAACTGCCATCACCCTCAACCCAAGAGTCTCGAGTGACTTTCGTAGTAATTGATTGGTTTGTTCTATTCTTAATTGTGACATTCGCTGGACTGGACATAAACAAACTCCTTCTTTCGAACTTGTGCTTGAAGGCCTTCCCTCAAGCTCCGTACAAAGTATAGAAACGAAAAATGAGTGAGGCCATTACAGCGCATTACAAAAAATACTGATGGGTTTTGCCATTTTTTTACCCAGTGATAAGCGGATAACAAATTTGTACAACAACGCCACAACGCGAAATACATAAATAGGCTGACTGAAAATTGCCCGAAACAACGACCAGTTAGTCCCATTGAATGCTATATACTCTGGGCCATTGAGTTCTAAATTTACATTGGATATTAGCTAAATGATCCACGACAATGCTTTACTTGTTACAATGAATTCATCATGGTTTCAAGATTACTCCATGTAACTGAACCACTTAGACTAATTTCTCCGACACCATTCAATGAATCTATATTCATTCTTACAATTTTAGATAGTTTTTCTTTTCTATTATTAGAATCAACTACGTCACTAAATTTTAATATTCGTGCAGCTAGTGGTGGCAACTCAAAGCCATATGGGTTAACTGGGTTAGACTTAAATACGGACTTGGCACCAGGTTTCGATGAAAATATCACAGCATTGTTTTGTTGGCGGTACTCAAATCTGCTCCCAATTTGCCGCATGACCTTCCCAATATCTGACAGCTCATTTGTGATCAGCGCACTATCACCAATATAGTAAAGTTCAGTTCCTTCCTTATCCCCTAATAGCATGCTAACCCTAGTAAGGGCATCAGCCATCTCATCATTTGGGTAACATGCATCGATCATTAGTGTGAAAGGTACGTTTGCCATTGACAGCGCATTGTATAGCTGCTCTACAAGAATAAGGCCATCTCCCGACTCACTAAGTGAAGGGCTATAGCTCTGTGCAGCTCGTTCCGCGTAGTCTTTATTTACATTACCTTGAAGTAGTACGATTTCTCCATTAGGTAAAGAAAGGGCATGCCCTGTGTAATATACCACTAGGTGCTCTACAGGATTCTCAAGAAGCTCTAGTGTCAGATCCACCGTCCAATCCAATAACTTATCATCACTGATCGGCATTTGTTTGGTGCTATTCAGTTGCTTTACAAAAACTGGGTCATAAGATTCAAAGAATTGCCGCATCAAAAGAGAAGCTTCTGTAGATTGCGGTATATCTAACGACCGAAAGTTAGCGTAATGTGCATTGGCAATTGTAACCACTCCAAATGAATTGTTCGTTTTTCGTTCTTGAACAGGGTTTTCATTACCGATCTCTGCCACTCTTCTAGAGCTCAACTCATTTAGTACTAACGCACCTTTGTCAGATAAATCAGTAGCAACATAACTTGCTTCCATCACTTCATAGGCAAATACGATAGGCGAATTAATAGAAAATGATATTTCTTTTCTATCTTCAATATTATCTGAAAAGTTAAATGAGCCAAGTCTTGCTTTCTCAACTTTATATCCAGTTTTAGACATATCAACTAGCGTTTTGACACCAGACTCATTTAGCGCGCGAACCACGTACTCAACGACACCAACATACGCGCGACTTACAATAATTGGCTCTATATTATTTTCCATAGCCGCCTGCACTAAAACATTTTTTGCAATTTTCTCCTTCAATGCACCAATTGGTAATTCTGCAATAAATGCATCTTTAATATTAAGAGTTACTTCCAATTGTCCATCATTAGAAAACGCATTATTAAACAAGCTGCTTTTTCCACCAGCCTGAACATTGGACATATCGTTAACAACTGCTTCTATAGTAAATTGTTCACCTCTCAAAATAGATTCATCATCAGCATCACCCGAGCTGTAAACCATAAATGATGAATTGCTTGGGGATAGTATTGAGCCCGGAAAGCGAGCATGTTTTGGAGGGAGATTTAACAATAATTTGCTTGGTTCGACATTTACAGCAGAGGCAATTGCTTCCTTTAATGTTTTCTTTTGTATATCTCCAATAACGAAAACAGCAATGCCAACTACTGCGGTTATAAAAACAACAATTGCGAGTGATTTTTTCATGTTGGTCCCATAAATTCCTATTCACCTGTTGTAGCTCCAAAGCTACTATTGAGAAGTGTTTTTGATTGCATAACAACCGTAATCAACGAGCTATTGGGCTATTATCTATCTTTAAATCGTCTTGTTTCCATCCATCTTATACCTCTACCATTTGCTCTAAATAATTACTTTTACAATGTTTACATTCACTCTACAATCTTATTCTAGGACAAAAACGAGTAAGTGGGAGGAACAACAGCAATTGGCAGAAGAGACCGAGCCGTTATATGACCCAGTTTATGGATTTCAGCAAAACCCACGCTATAAAAGAAAACCGACACGGGCTTTTAGGGATTTTATTGACCTAAACCCCGCGCCAAAACAATACGAAACAAGGTGGTTTAGGTGTCCATTTTGTTTTCATGTTTGGAGCCGTTCAAGTGAAGATGTGCCATACTCCAAGAAACTAACTGAATGCTCTCATTGCACTTCATCTGTCAAAATAGATTAACTTCTGGCAGCCTTAATTACATTACAAACTCAAGGCGTTATACCAAATGAACAAACAGATACCTGCCCCGCTTATCGCTGTATCAGTAGATGCTCTGTCAAACTTAGAAACTCACGCATCTATGGATTCTCTATTCATGTACTCCAACGCTCCTGGAGAACCGCCTGAAGGTAGTAAGTCGGTCAAAGCCCTTGAGTGGTTAAGAAGAGTCAATAACCAGTCCAATGAACCTTTAGATATTCTGGGTAAGCTCATAGAAAATTATATGGAAAACCCTGATTATCAATCAGAATACACCGAGGTAATGCTTCAAAAAGTTGAAAATAAAGCTTACAAGTATGTTCAAAATATTAGGAAATGTTTGTCTAAATATGGACTTGAATATCATCAAGGTGGTCTTATTTTAGATGGGGCTAGTGCTCCGATAAAGTCTTTATCTACCATCATCAGAAACCGAGACTTACCAGCTATCAATGCTGAATTCGACAGGGCTATAGAAAATTTAGTTCGTGACCCAAGAGAAGCAATATTGGCAGCTTGCAACATACTTGAAGCAGTCTGTAAGACTTTTATCGAAGATGCGGGCTTAGCTATGCCTGCTAAAAAAGACCTACAGGGAGTTTGGAAAGTCATAAAAGATGAACTTGGCTTTGATATTAGGCAGATTCAGGACGAGGACCTAATTCGAATCCTGAGTGGGTTATTTTCGACAGTTAGTGGTATCGGAGCCTTACGAACTCATGCAAGTGCCGCGCATGCTGAGGGAAGAACTCGCTACAATATAAAACCTCGTCATGCTCGACTAGCAGTACATGCAGCACATACCGCAGCCGTGTTCATTATAGAAAGCTGGGATGAGAAAAATTCAAAAAAAGCATTAAATCATACAAAAGTTAAAAATATCAAACCCACACTATAATTAGTATTTAAAGGTGTTTAATTGAAAAGTCCTATACGTTGGTTTAGCTACTATCTGATATGTGTACTTCTATTTGCGGTCGTTTACTGGCTGCTGTGGTTGCAAAAGCCAGATAGATTCATCATCAACCCCCAACTAAACGTGCATCCCTTTCAGAATATTGAAAGCTTCCTTTGGGAAGATAGACCACATTACCAAACTAGCTTCCAAGTTGATTTGTATACGTATAAAAGAAATTACGATATTTTCTATACAAAGTTACGAGAAGCTGAACTGCAAATCCTAGATATTGAACATCAACTGAAAATTTTGGAAGACAGCCTAGTTGCTCTAGATAACAAAAGAAACTCTGAAATTGATAACAACTTCAGACTCTATGATGAGAAGAAGCTTAAACCGTTTAGAAATACTGAAGAAGCTATCCAAGTTCAGTTGGATATTCTTGAGAAAAAGCTCCCGAAAGAAATAACTACAGAAGCTGATTTAGATATTTTAAAAGAACTAGGAAAGAAAAGAGTTGAACTCGCACAAGCAAAATCAAAGACGGCGAATCAAGCATACTTAAACTCCGAGAACCTCCTTCAAAATTTGGCAGGCTTTATGTCCAATGAAACTTGGGATGAATATAGAAAAGCATCTGATACCAAAAAGAAGCTTTTTCAGAAACGATATGACTACGAAAATATCATTAGTGAAACTCGTAGAAAAGCAATTGATGCATTAAGGGATGATATTCAATTGGTGAGAAGCAGGGTTAGCTTTGTCGACTTTGCGTTCTTCAGCATAGGGATCTCCACAACGACCACATTTGGTGATCTAGTAGCGAATGATTATTTAACCAAGCTTCTAGTGAGCATTCAGCTACTTACTTGTCTTGTAATTATTTCAATCTTTTTAGGTGCCGTAATTAAAATGTATAAATTGGGATGAAAGCTAAATTCAGAGTATCTTTTTAAGCCTATTCACATACCCACGCTTATAGATCTCGTTTACCTCAGCATCTTTGACTTGTCCAGTTGGCATAACTTCCCAGTCTTGTTTATTGAAAAACGCATCAGAAATTGCGGCTTTAATAGTTTCAACTTCCAGCGGTACCAGTTGTTTGTTTTCAAGTGTGGTGTTGGTTTTATCGCTTTTGGTTCTGTCTATAAATAAGTCAGAGTTGGCTTTTAATGTATTGAGCTGATCACGGTATTTATTACGTTCGGCAATCAGTGAGCCTACAACAGCTCTAATCACTGGATCGTCGATAGCATCGAGAATATGTTGGTCGTTGCTGTTCAATAACGGCTTTTGGCGCAGTGAGAGTGGCTTTTTACACGTCGCGCCTGCTAGCCTCAATTAATTGCTGAAAATGCTTTCCTGTGCGATTACGGATGGTTTGCGTTGATGGACCGCCTTGTTCTTTTGACAACCGCCCGATCGTTGCCATGGAGAAGTCGAGAGGTGTTATTCTACTTTGTTGCTCAAGCTCTAAGTTCTAAGTTCTAAGTTCTACACAATTAAAGTATTGCCATGGCTTTTGCAAGGCTCTTTGCTGGCATTAACCATCAAGTTAGCTGATAGCCCATTAGCAGCGACATAGTATCGCTCATGTTTGATCTGTGATTAATGGCCGTGATTTTCTTTAAGTCATCTTTTAAGTCTGCAAATACTTCTACGTCATCGCAAATTAGGATCAGCTGCCTAAATTTAGGTTCTGTGTCTAAAAACTAAAAATGGTGATATATCTTGCGCGGAGCCAAGCACAATCACTTTGTCTTTGCGGGCGTGGCTAACACGGCAACTAAACCAACTTGTACGTATGAGTTTTAGAAGATTAGTAGAGAAAGTACCATTTGATCTAGTTAACTGAGATCTAGCATTTAGTTGGATTTATAAAGGAATTAGTATAGTTTTGGTAACTATGAATAAGACTTATACTTCAAACAGCAAATATGGAGGTTTGGGTGGCAGTCTTACCAGCCACATCCCGGCACACAAGTCATACGCTGTGGCTGCTTCGTTCCCGACCTGACCAGATTCACGTACTATTGTTGCGAGAGGACCAATAAGACTACCATTGAGGGCCTTGTTTGGCGCGGGAAGAATTATCTCGAAGATTGCAGGGGGATGCAAGGGAAAAGTCAAAAAGCTTGGCTAACTGAGTGATGTTTAAACAGTTTGCCAAGCTTTTGTGGATTTTATGAGGCTGTGTGCTTATTTGTTCAACGCAATTTTGATTTCTTCTAGACGCTTTTTCACTTTCTTCATGTTTTCAGGGCCCATTCTTAAAAACTGCTTTTGCGCCGGAGAAAGTTGCTCCCATTCTGCATAAGCATATTTATAGGTAACTGAGTCTTTTACCAAAGGCAGTGCGGTGTCTGGAATGGGTGTTGCCAACAACTCGTCGATTGCATCAGTTAACGTGCCGTTGAATGCATCTCCTTCGTAGCCTATTTCTTCGTATGCTTCTTCAAACAATGGTTTGTATTGGTCGTATAATCTAACCACTTGCGCGGTGCTCATGGTGTCGAACATGGCGACATAGGGTGTGTAACGCTCGTAGCTGTTAGGATCGGTAATAATAATGTCGTCATCAATTACGCTAAAGCCATCTTGCGGCTTCACCACTGGTGCGTGATTTTCTGCCACTTTACCCTTTGCTAGGTTATCTACATAAACCACCGTACGGCGGATCACATCATCGTCTGCCAGCAATTTTACCGCTTGATTAGAAAGATAGTTCGATACCGCTTCTTTAATTTCTGTATCACTTTGTGAAAGCGGTGGTAGTGTTACTTCAGGTTCAACCGGCTCTACTTGCTCTGGCTCGATTTGCTCTCGTTGCGGTGGCAAGGTTACTTCAGGCTCAACCACTTGTTCAGGTGGTGTTTCTCTTGCGGTATTGACCAGTGGCGTTTCTGTTTGTTCAGGCACAACAATATCTTGCTTTACCTTTTGGTTTTCCGTCGATGGAGTGTCTTTTTGTGCTAGCACAAACACAGCCACAATAATCAACGCTAGTACAACTACCGCGGCAAATAACAACTGGCTGTTAGAAGGTCTTTTATTACCTTCTTGATGATTCTCTGACATGGGGACTCCCTCTTCGTCATTGTTGATACGCGTTAATGTAAAACTATCACCAAATACTTGACTAATAACTTAATGCGCGCTGAAACCCTAAAAAAATGCGTTGTGGTGCAAACTCTGGCTACACCTTGTTCAAACATTTGATCTTAATAAAAATACTTGAGTACCGAACTTAAGTTCAGTACATTGAAGTTAAGCTAAATTGCCACTTTATTAAATACAAAATCGCGCCAATTAGCGACTAAATTAAACCGCTAGTTTGTTAAAATTTGTTTGTGCCACCATAGCGCTTTAGTGCTTAAATTTCAAAATAATAGCCTAATATGTTGCGCGGTATGTGCACTCAGACAACTTGGGTTTTAGCTAGGTTCAACTAGAATAAATAATACAACCTATAAGCGGCTTGAGGGCAAAGTGGCACTTTACTACTAAAAATAACGCATTTACTGGAGTTATCAACTCTTTGCCCCTAAAGCATTACAACATCAACAAAGATAAATAACGCATAAAAAGACCAAATTTAAATTAAGCAAATTTAACAGCAGGATGGCCTCTTTTGAGAAAGCACAGAACGAGTGATAAAAAAATTGCCTTACTACTGACTGGAGGTGGTGCAAGAGCCGCTTATCAAGTTGGGGTATTAAAGGCGCTTGCGCAAAGTATGCCTCGTACTTCTCCCCTCCCTTTTGAGATCATTACTGGTACCTCTGCCGGCGCAATTAACTCGGCGGGAATTGCCTGTTACGCATCTTGTTTTCACCTTGCGGTGAAAAAAGTGGAATATATTTGGAAGAACTTTAGCACCGACATGGTGTACAAAAGCTCGTTTACTGGTGCATACGGCCATTTATTTGCCAATATGATGCGCAGCTTTCAAGCGCAATACCTTAATCAGCCACCAGCCAGCTTGTTAAATAACTCGCCGCTTCGAAAGCTGCTGGCCAATGTGCTTGATTTAAATCGCATCGATCACAATCTACACCGCCATTATCTTGATGCAATCGCGATTACGGTTTCGAGCTATTCTACTGGTAAATCAGTGGCGTTTTATCAGGCGAACAATGCTGAACCTTGGCAGCGCTCAAAGCGCGAAGGCGTTCCGGGCACAATTTCGCTCGACTTACTCATGGCAAGTTCGGCTATACCTATGGTGTTTCCAAGTGTGCGCGTTAAGCATCATTACTATGGTGATGGCTCTATCCACCAGCTTTCCCCGCTTAGCCCTGCCATTCATTTAGGTGCGGATAAAATCTTTGTGATCGGTGTTGAGCAGCCTAAACTGCCACAGCCGCTCGGTTATGAGCCGCATTTTCCGGGAATGTCTGTGGTCGCCGGTCACCTGCTAGACAGTGTGTTTAGCGATACCCTAAATTCAGACATCGAACGGCTCGACCGCGTCAACCGTACGGTAAGCTTGCTACCGGCCAGAGAAAAGCACAAAGAACTTAGGCGAGTAGATCATATGCTCATCAAGCCAACGGTTAATTTTAATGAAGTCGCAGATCATTATTACGAAGATATGCCGTTGGCAATCAAGCTGTTACTCAGAACCATGGGGGTTAAAAAGCATTCTCCGTCGAGTTTAACGAGTTACTTGCTGTTTGAGCGTACTTATACACAAAAACTCATTGAGCTTGGATTTGAAGACGGCATGAACCGCTTGGACGAAATGAGAGAGTTTTTGGAACTCAAGTAAGATTTACAAAAATAAAAATAGGTAGTGAAAAAGATGTATAAACCTACTATAAGCGCACTTCTGCTTATCGCACTTGGGTCAATTTCATTTAGCGCACAAAGCCAAACGTTCGACGTTGTTCAAATCATCCAAAATAACACCGCTGGGTTTAGCGGCTTAGATAATCCAAGGCAGCTGCGTTTTAATCACCAAAGTACGCAGGCCGTTGCAGCAAGTGGCGACGATAACGCAGTGGTTACATTTACGCTTAATGAAAATAAGCAGCTAGTCCAAGATCAGCTCTTTCAATCGAGCGACGCGCATCCACTTTTACTGACTGGCGCATCCGATGCGGTATTCGTAAATAGCAATCTCATTCTTAACACTAGCTTTTACGATGGTGCATTAAATGTGTTTGCAAAAGATAAAACGGGTAAGTTTAACCTTGTGCAAACCTTTTCTGACGAAGTGTCTTACAAAGTGGTGTTTGATCCAACCAAAAATGCCTCAGCTCATGACACCCTTAGCTTGTTTGCACCTTGGAAAATTAGTTTAAGTGGCGACAAGCGCTATGCATTTATCCCAAGTTATAAAAGCAATACGGTCACTGCTTTTAGGATCACTCCTACAAACAGCGTGACGTGGCTCGGCCCAATTGATAGCGCTGAGCAAACTGATATGGGTGGGCCTGTGGATGTGCTAGTAAGTAAAGAGACTAACGCGCTTATCGTCGCAGGTTATGAAGGCGATGTCGTTACGCTGTGGCAACAGACAAAAGGTACTTATACTGTTAAGCAGCGCATCGTTAAAAACGACACTAACCTGCTCGCACTCAGTAAACCACAAGCCTTGGTTGCAAGCTCAGATTTGACTGTTTTTTATGTTGCAGCGGCGGGCAGTAACAGTATTTTAGCCTTTGAGCGTCAACAAAACGGTCAATATCATTTGCTCCAGACCATTGATGCAAACCAAGTTGGCAAGCCACTTAACGGTGTCTCCACCTTGTTACTTGCTGCTGATGGCAAAAGGTTGTTCGCAGCCTCTGAGAGTAGCTCTGGTATTGCAGAGTTTAGCGTTACCGCAACAGGCAAGCTCACACATATCGCAACTTTTGATGATTTGACCAATCCCTTAGCCAATATATCGGCCTTGGCTTTTGTAACTGACCCAAATCACTTAGCTGTATCTCTTGCAAAACAAGATACCATCAAAATACTCAAAATAAGGAAGTAGTAACGCATGTGGCCAACTAATAAACCACTGATAGGACACCATGTCACCCTTGAACCATTATCAACAACCCATGTTAATGCGCTGCAACAAGCAGTAAAAGATGGTGAAGCTTGGAAGCTTTGGTATGCCAATGTGCCCAATCCAGACGATATGGAACGCTATGTTAACACTGCGATAAGCCAAGCATCTGAAGGCAACCTTGCGTATGTGGTAAGGCTAAATAGCAGCAACGAAATTGTGGGAACCACCCGCTATTACAATGCAGATATAACCAATCGCCGTGCCATGCTTGGCTATACTTGGTACAGCGATAAAGTGCGTCGAACAGCGGTTAACACCGAGTGTAAGCTTTTGCTGTTACAGCAACTTTTTGAAGATTTTGACGCCATTGCCGTGGAGTTTAGAACTCACTTTTTCAACCATGCCTCTCGCAGTGCCATTGAGCGACTTGGCGCCAAACTCGATGGTATCTTGCGCAGCCACCAGATCGGTAGAAACGGCGAGCTAAGAGACACCGTTGTGTATTCGATTATCGCCTCAGAATGGCCCACCGTTAAGCAGCATTTATTGAGCAAGCTCGATAGATAGGTAGTAAAAGCATAAAAGATCGCAGGGTAAACCTGCTCCTACTCCGTGTTGTAGGAGACACTTTACGCGGCGATCTGTAACAACAAAAACAGAACAGAGCACAACCTCGCAGGGTAAACCTGCTCCTACTTTGTGTTGTAGGAGACGCTTTATGCGGCGAGCTGTAACAACAAATACATCACGCAAGATCGCAGGGTAAACCAGCTCCTACTTTGTGTTGTAGGAGACGCTTTACGCGACGAGCTGTAACAACAAAAACAGCGCACAAGATCGCAGGGTGAACCTGCTCCTACTTTGTGTTGTAAGAGACGCTTTACGCGGCGATCTGTATAGCTTACTGCACGATTTTACTTTTTGCTTGAGCTATCATGCTTTCAAAATAATCATATACTGACGGATCGTCGACTTGCTGTGCTTTCGCAAGTTGCAAGGCGTGATTAAAGCTTTTCAGCGCCTTGTTATACGCTTTATTCTCTAAATATCCATGTCCTAGGCTTGCATGGGCATAAGACGAGTCGGGATAACGCGTGACAAATGCATTTAAAGTCGCAAGTGCAGCGTCTAGACGTTTATGGCTGATTTGCGCGTCAGCAAGTGCTCTGTATATAGACTCTGGCACTAACACATCAAACTCATAACGCTTAGAGAGCTTAAGATAATAATCTTCAATATCAGAGATATGCGCATATTTTCCTGCTTCTTCATTAAGCTCAAAGTAAAAATCGTCAAAAAGTTTCGTTAATCCTTCATAGAGACTTGGGTAAAACGTAGTTTGATGCGTTTCCAATTCTTTGAGGCTAAATTGCCAATTTACTTCTTTTGATCGAAGTGCTTTCAGGTTTGACACAACTCGCATACCGTTGGTGTAAAAGTCGCCACCTTCCCCTGCGATGCTAATATACAGATTGCGACGTAAATCATGTGCTGAGTTGCTAAGTGCTTTAAACTGCTGATCTAGCTCTTCCTCACCCCACCAACCTGGCGGACTAATAAGCAGATAATTAGTAAATATCTCTGGCTTATTTAAAAAGGTGTGTAGTCCGTAGATCCCACCATTGGAATACCCTACTAACGTACGATTAGGTTTGAGTGAATATTGCGACTCAATGAAAGGAAATAACTCTTGAGTTAAGAAGGCTGTAAACTCGGTTGTCTTGCCGAATTGAGGGAACTTCTCTTTAATCCAGCGCTGTCTATCACTTTGAGCCTCACCGTTAATTGGCGGTAAGTAGTCTCTTGTTCTCACCGTGGTTTTCAACCCAACAACGATGGTAGCTGGTATTTTTCCAGTGCTAACCAAAGACTCCACAATGCCCACGGTTTGGGTAAAAAAGAATTCTGCATCAAGTAAGTACAACACTTGATATTGTTTCTTAGGGTCATAATCATTTGGCGTATAAACCATGACCTCCCTATTCTCACTTAATATCTTAGATGCAAAAGTTATTTTAGACCCAATCGTGATGGCTTGTTGTTCTAATGTTTGCCCATACACCTTGCCCAATGCTGCAAGTAGCATTAACAATAGCAAAATAATAAAACGCATGACTTTCCTTTTTAGTTTATTTTTATCAGTGTGTTACATTAGAAAAAAACAGGGCGATAAAACAGCAAAGTTTGCTGATTTTTCGCTGATAATTCGCTGAAAAAAGAATTTTAAAATGGAATTAAAGCAGTTTTTGATTGCAGATCACCTTGTGGATGTAAACCGCAATCATATTGTTATCGACCAACAGACATATGCGCTCCCCCCTAAAGCAATAGCGGTGCTTTGTGAATTGGCAAGACAGCCAGGAGAGGTGGTGAGTTTTGAGCAACTACTTAACACCGTTTGGCACGACAGAGTTGTTTCTCCCAATACATTGCAGCGCTGCATTTTCCAAATTCGCCAAGTGTTCAAATATGCTGATAGTGAGTTAGAGTTTATAAAAACGCACAGTAAAAAAGGCTATAGTTTAGAGGCATCCGTTACGTCGACAAGCGATAAGCCGAGCGCGCATAAAGCGACTCAAAAATCTCGCCCACGCGCTGCAAAATTTGGGGTAGCGGCACTAGCCGTAGTTATCACGGCTTATCTCTTTACGGTTTTAATTCAACCAAAGGCCAACCCCAGAGTACCTATTCAACCTACTTTTACTCCAATGACCACAAGTGACGCATGGGATGCAAATGCCAGCTACTCACCTGATGGCCAATGGATTGTTTTTCAGCGCTTTAGCGATAATTGCCATAGTCAGCTTTGGGTAAAAAATCTAGCCTCGCACAAAACCTCTCGTTTAACCGCTCGCCAGGGCGTATACGGAAAACCAAGTTGGTCACACGACGCAAAGCAACTAACTTTTACCGAACGGAGTCATTGCAAGGCTCAAGAGACGTCTCCCTTTTGCTGGTCTTTAAACACACTAAATCTCGATACTGCAATCAACTCACCACAAAATCCACATGCCGTTATTGCTTGCCAAGAAAAGCCCATATGGCGTCCAAATTGGATGAAAAATGGCGAGATCAGTTACTTATCTCATTTACGTCCCAAACAAGCAGTGCCCTACCTTTTTGATTTAAAGACAAAAAAAAGCCGCACTACCGAGTATATGCCAAACTTTGAAAACTACACTCTTGACTATATTGCAGATAAAAATGTTTTCGCAATGGTAAGCATTGATGAGCACAACACTCACCACCTGAATATTTACAATCCCGATAAGACACCAACGATCACGGCAAAGATATTACTACCGCACGAATTGTCACCATTACAGCCAATTGAAGTCAGTTATCATCCAAGCGGCGAGTATTTGCTCGCATCGACGACTAATGGACTTTATAAACTGGAAACCAACGGGAGAATGGTTGCACTTGATACTGGGGGTAGAAAGAATCTAAGGGAGGCTTCTTTTTCAGCTGATGGAAAACAGATTTTAGCGACACAGATAAATGCCGATACCGATATTTTTACATTAAGTCTTGCTCAAATACGAAATCACCAAACCACTGCGGCAGCAAAGATAGCCAGAACAACAATGAAGGAAGACAACCCTCAGTTTCAACCTTATGGTGATCATATTGCTTTTACGTCTACACGTACTGGTTCAAGGCAATTATGGCTTTACAATGACCAAGGTGTTGCACAGCTTACCGATTCACAGCAAGACAATATCAGCAAACGAATTGTGTGGTCTCCTGCGGGTAATGAGATAGCGGGCACAACACAACAAGGACTCACTATTTGGTCTTTAAATGGTGAGAAAACCCTCATTGCTAATTCGCTTGCCATTGATTCTGTCCTGCAGTGGCTAACGCCGAAAACGTTGTTGGTCACAGCAAGAGAGAATGGAAACGCGGGGCTTTACATTATAAACAAAGATACCCAAGAAGCTTCACTCATTGTTTCTGAAAATGTAGTTTGGGCCGCACAAGTAGATAGTGGGCATTTTCTTTATCAAGATATGGGTCAGCGTTTTTGGCTTGTTAACACAAACACAGCTCCTACACCGACTGAGATCCATGCGTTACGCGCTCAGTTAGCGCAGCCATTTGCCGTTTATAAAGATGGTATATTGTACGGCGTAAACAACGACAACCAGCTATGGTCTTATCATCTCAGTACAGGGATATATCAACGCCTTGCAGAGGTACCCAGTAATAGCCGTTACTTGGCAGATTTTAACGGTGAAACCTTTTTGTTTACTCAAATGCATTTGATGCAAAAGCATATCGTGTCATTTAATACACCTGATGATCAAGGCACATAGATAGAGCAAGAACGCAGGCCTACTCCGTGTTGTAGGAGACGCATTATGCGGCGATATGTGACAACAAAGGCAACACTCAGGATCGCTGGGTAAACCTGCTCCTACTCCGTGTTGTAGGAGAGGCTTTACGCGGCGAACTGTGACAACAAAAATAACACTCAGGATCGCAGGGTAAACCTGCTCCTACTCCGTGTTGTAGGAGACGCTTTACGCGGCGAACTGTGACAACAAAGGCAACACTCAGGATCGCAGGATAAACCTGCTCCTACTCCGAGTTGCAGGAGACGCTTTACGCGGCGAACTGTGACAACAAAAATAACACTCAAAATCGCAGAATGAACCTGCTCCTACTCCATGTCGTAGGAGACGCTTTACGCGGCGAACTGTGACAACAAAAACTGCACTCAAGATCGCAGGGTGAACCTGCTCCTACTTTGTGTTGTAGGAGACGCTTTACGCGGCGATCTGTTAAAAAAGCATAAATTTAAGAAACGTTATTACGGTAGGCCATCGAGTAAAAACTGCTCCGCACGTTCAACGCGGCGGGGTTTCCCCTTTAACAGCAAAACATCATTAACGCGTAAAATGGTTTGCTCATCTGGTTGAGCAATTTCTTCGCCGTCACGCCTTAACGCAGTAATATCAACGCGCTTAACGTTGAGCTCAAGCTCAGCAATTGACTTGTTAACGGCAAATGCATGGTCAGGCAAAGCAATGGCATGCAGATATTCTAACCGCTCGCCCGTGACTTCATGCAGATCACTGCTGTCTCCAGCAAAAAAACCATGTAAATACGGATAACGATTTTCTCGCTCTTTACTGACGCGACGAAAAATCCTGCGCATTGGCACGCCAGACATGTACAACACATGAGAAACCAGCATCAAACTTGCTTCTAAAGTTTCTGGCACAACTTCTGCGACGCCCATGGCTTTTAATTGCTCCATGTAGCTGTCATCTTTCATGCGTACCAAGATCTTCACTTCGTGGGTACGCCGACGAATGGCGTCAACAACCACCTGCGTCTGTTCAAAGTCATCAAAGGTAATGATAACCAAGCGCGCTTTATCAATATTTGCTGACTTTAACAGCGTTTTTTGTGCCGCATGACCAAATAACACGGGCTCACCCGCAATTTGTGCGTCTTGTACAATTTGCGGGTTGCGCTCTACCGCAATATATGGAATAGCCTCTGGACGTAAAAATCGTGCGATAGTTTGACCAACACGCGCGTAGCCAAAAATCACAACATGATTTTTTAAATCAGCCGCGTTATAACCACTTGGCGCTTCGGGTTGCCAGTCTTTTTCTATTCCCAAGATATTGAGAATATGCGCGGTTTTACTAATAAGATAAGGCGTTAACGCCATAGACAACACGCCAAGCGTGATCAAGAAGGACACTTCATTCTTGTCTAATAATTGATGTTTACTGGCAAGAGCAACCAATACAAAGCCAAATTCCCCCATTTGCCAGATCAAAATACCAGCGCCCCAAGCGTCTTTTTTACGCTCTCCCATTAACTGCGCAACGCCAACGATGATCAACACTTTGATCACAAGCACAGCGCCAAGTGCTGCAACAATATAAATAAACTGGTCGAGCACATAAGGAATATCTAGTTGCATACCCACTGTGACAAAAAAGAGTCCCATTAGAATATCTCGAAACGGTCTAATTTCTGCCTCAAGCTGATGCCGATATTGGCTTTCCCCTAACATCATGCCCGCTAAAAATGCGCCGAGCGCCATTGAAAGTCCGAATGCATAAGTGAGCGAACCCGCGCACAGGGCAACAACTAAAGTAGATAAAACAAAGAGCTCATCTGTTCTTACTAATGCGATTTCGTTAAATATTTTAGGTAGTAACCACTTACCTACTGCCCATAAAACCAGACACACAACCGCACCCTTAGCAAATGCAAAAAGTAGCGCTGACGCCAGCTCTGAATTACTCGCAGAGGAAATAAGCGGAAACGCGATGAGCAGCGGCACAACGGCAATATCTTGGAATAACAACATACCAATACCGAGCTGACCATGACGTGTGTTGAGCATCCCCAGCTCTTTTAACAGCTTAACCACAACCGCCGTAGAAGAAAGTGCAATGAGGCTTGCAATCACAAATGCACCCACCCACTCATACTGCATAAAACGCAACACAAACATACCAATGATCGTGGTAACGATGACCTGCAAACTCCCTAAACCGAATACTACGTTTCGCATTGCCATTAATTTTGGCACGGAAAATTCAAGCCCTAAACTGAACAGTAAAAACACGATCCCAAGCTCGGCCATAAAGTGGATTTCTTGGCTGTCACTCATCCATCCAATGCCGTGACTGCCTGCAATGACTCCAGTGAGCAAATAAGCCAGAATAGGCGGCAAGCCAATCCGCTTAAAGGACCAGACTAAAATCACTGCACATAACAGCAAGGCAAAAACCTGCGCGAAGATACTTTGCAATCTGCCTCCTGAGCGAAAAAATTGACGGGGAATAAAGGTGGATTTCTTTTTCTTTCTCTTAAATATAGCAAGCGTTTGTTTTTAAGCCAGTTTAAATTTTTGGCACAAAGTTCGCATATTAATCATGTATTGTTGTATTTAAGGGGAAGAAATATGGAAAATGTCCATATTTTGACACAGAGATTGCCGACCAGAGGCGATTACTTGCCGTTCAATTCTGAACAGTATAGTACGCAAGGCGGTGAACACTACGCGCGATTAGTCGACAAACTTCAGACAACACTCAACATTGAAGAGCTGTTGACTATTTACGCGGAGCATGTGGCAAGAATTTCAAAAATTTCGGGGCTCCAGTTCCATTGTAGCCTTGGTGTCTTTCAGATGAAGGACAGCGATAGCCAATTTCTGGCTAGTACGTTTGATCTTGAGCTAGAAAAAGAGCACTTAGGACAGCTGGTGTATTTCAGTGAGTTTCCATTTAGTGAAGCGATCAAGGCAAAATTGTCAAAATTACACGCCTGTTTAATTTACCCAATGCGTAATGCCTTGATGTACAACCGTGTATTGCAATTAGCAACTAAGGACTCTCTAACAGGACTTTATAATCGCAGTCAATTTACTGACAATTTAGAAGAGAAACTCGAGCGTTGCCGTCGTCAACATCGTAATTTTAGCCTAATGCTTTTAGATTTAGACAACTTTAAGCAGGTGAATGATGTTCATGGTCATAAAGCCGGTGACGAAGTGCTGGTTGAGTTTTCACGTATTTTGCAAACCTCAACGCGCGCAACTGATTCGGTATTTAGATTCGGTGGTGATGAGTTCGCCATTTTAATTGACGATCCTGCGTTTACCACCAACAAGGTAATTGCAGAAAGAATTATGGAAGCCGTAAGAAAGTCGAGCATGTTGGCTAAATATACGGTGACCACGAGCATTGGCTTTACGCTGGCATCGAGCCATGATACTGCCGACAACATATTTGCTCGTTCGGATAGCGGCTTATACCGCGCCAAAGCAGCCGGACGAAACTGCGCTCGCGCAGTATAAAAAAACACTTCCCCTTTTGCTCAGTGTTATGCGTTAACGCTGAGCACCTTTTCCTAAGTATAGGTAGGCCATCAGGGCTAACGCCGCGCCGTTAAAAAATCCATTTATTACCCATGCAAGCGCAAGGAAATCGGGTAACTCTGAAAACATCACCGCAAGCATTGGCGCAAGTAAGCCAAGAATAAAATACATTCCACCCTTACCATGCCAATACAGAAGTAAAAACACGATACTGATAATGCCTGATGCGGAAGCAAATATTTGATTTAGCCACACCACTTCACTCGACATAAAAAGTACGATAAACACCACCGCAGTGAACACCACCGCATAAGGTGCCTTTTGCGCTAACTGTTGGCCAATCTTTTTACTTTCAGTCATCTTTTACTACCCAAATAATGCCATTGTCTTCTGCGTGATCGGCACTCACAAACAGTCCGTTCACCGCAACCGGTGTATCATTGTAATAAACAACCGCAATAGAATCACGCTCCCAGCTTGGAATGTGTAAATCTTTTAGCCAATGTTTCAAGGTATTAGAGCCAGGTTTGCTCTGTGGTTTGATTTTATCTTTAAGTCTGCCGTAGCGAATGCTAACGATTTCGTCCGTGAAAGGTTTGCGGATCCCCTTGCCAGTTTGTAAAGCAACAGGTGTACTTTGCCCGCTGAGTTCGTTGAGGTTAACGGTCTCAATGTCATGCTTTTGGCTAGTTTCCGTTACCCAATAAAGTGCATCACGATAGCGCCTCACTGCGCCTTGCTTAAAACGAATTTCAAGTTGACTGTCTTGGCGCGATAAAAACGCCTGTTGTACGATTTCATCTAGCTGTTTGTGACTCGGCATCTCTATGCCCTGCTTTGATAGCCACAGTCTGATAACATTATCTCTTCTTGCACAAGAGAGCCGTTGTAAAGCCGTGATATTTAGCGCCATCCGACAACGACACTTTTGCAAGTCTTCTTCACTCACCTCATCAATTATGGCTTGTTGGCGCTGTAGAATATCAATACTGCGCAGTGTGTTACCTACAAAACCATTGAATCGAGAGGTAAGTAGCGGGATCACCTGATTGCGTAAAAAGTTACGGTCAAACACATCGTCAGCGTTGGACTCATCAGTAATATGCTCAAGGCCAAACTGCTGTGCAAATGCTTCAATGTCACTGCGACTAACGGCAAGTAACGGACGAATACAATAGCGCCCAGATGGCAGCTGAGTAGTCGCTCTCATCGCTCCAAGCCCGAGTAATCCAGAGCCGCGCTTTAATCTCAGTAAGAAAGTTTCTACTTGGTCATCGGCATGTTGCCCAAGTACGATTGCAAAACCGGCTTTGGCCGCGTCATCTAAAGCTTGATAGCGAGCTTCGCGTGCTTGCGCTTCAAGGCTAGTACGGGTTTTCCGAGTAATAGCAACCTGCTTTGCAACAAAGGGGACATTGAGTGTTTCACAAAGCGATTTACAAAACTGCTGCCACTGCGTAGCGTGCTGTGACAAGCCATGATTAACATAAACCGCTTGGAGTATAACGTTATGCTTGTTTGCATATTCTCGACAAAGATGGAGCAACACAACCGAATCCACACCACCAGATAAAGCAATACACAACCCTTTGGCGTCAAGGCTGGAACTCAATACCTTTAAACTTGACTCTACTTGTTGGTAAACCCGACTATTAATCATGTTTTCTTACAATCAATAAAAAAAGCCGCTCAATAGCGGCTTTTTAACTTAAATTAGCATTGATATCAATACGAGCAGAACCCGTATTAACAATAACCAAATGACATCAGACGCTTATAACGCTGATCTAACATCTCTTCGGTACTTAGCGCTTCAAGATCAGCCAAGTCACGTTTAAGCTGCACTTTCAGGTTTTTCGCCATCGCATCGTAATTGCGGTGTGCGCCACCTAGCGGCTCTTCGATGATGTTATTGATAAGGTCTAACTCTTTTACGCGAGAAGCTGATACACCCATTGCTTCTGCTGCAAGTGAAGCTTTGTCTGCACTCTTCCAAAGAATAGAAGCACACCCTTCAGGTGAAATTACCGAATACGTGCTGTATTGCAGCATGTTTACTCTGTCACCTACCCCAATAGCCAATGCGCCACCAGAGCCGCCTTCACCGATCACAGTACAAATGGTTGGCACTTTGAGCGCTGCCATCACCTTAAGGTTACGTGCAATCGCTTCACTTTGACCGCGCTCTTCAGCACCTACACCCGGGTAAGCTCCCGGAGTGTCGATAAAGGTAATGATTGGCATCTTAAAGCGTTCAGCCATTTCCATTAAGCGTAATGCTTTACGGTAACCTTCTGGCTTTGGCATACCAAAATTACGTTTGATTTTTTCAGCCGTATCACGACCTTTTTGCTGACCGATAATCATTACTGGCTTGTCGTCAAGACGTGCAACACCACCAAGAATAGCCGGATCGTTAGCAAAAGTACGGTCGCCTGCGAACTCGTCAAACTCGGTAAAAATGCGTTCAATATAATCGCGAGTATATGGACGAAGCGGATGACGCGCTAATTGAGACACTTGCCAAGTACCTAAACCATCGAAAATTTTCTTGGTTAGCTCAACATTTTTGTCTTTTAAGCGGCTTATCTCTTCTTCAAGGCTAAGATCTAAATCGCCAGAGCGGCTTACGTTTTGTAATTCTTTGATTTTTGCTTCCAATTCAGCGATTGGAAGTTCAAATTCAAGATAATTGAGGCTCATGCTCTAAACTACCTGTTTAGTTAAATTCTAATTCTAATTCCTGCGCCGCCAACAGTGATAAACGAGTTAAAAGCTCATCACTTGGCGTCACACACCATTGTGTTCCTAATGTTAACTCTGCTAATGCATCAGGACGCTGATATTTAATTTTTACCGGACACGTTCCAAATTTGTATGGTTCTAGCACTTTTTTGAAATTATCAAAGAAGTTCGCGTCAATTTGAGCCATATTTAGCGTCATTTTTATTGCACTAATACGCTTTTCTCGCGCCTGAGCAATGGTAGAGATTTCTCTTGCGGTCATTGTAATGCCACCAGAGAAGTTATCAAAGCTGACCTGTCCAGATATTACCAAGATTTGGTTAATTTGCAGCATTTCTTGGTACATTTCAAACTGTTCAGGAAATAAGCGTACATCAATTCGGGCACTTTTGTCATCTAAAGTGATAAGCCCCCAACGCGCTCCTTTTTTGTTTATCAAGGTACGAGCATTGATAACCAGTCCCGCCGCGGTTGCTACCGTATCACGATTACCGGGTTGTAAGT
The DNA here is from genome assembly GCF_022347905.1 of Pseudoalteromonas sp. Of11M-6. Taxonomy (NCBI): domain Bacteria; kingdom Pseudomonadati; phylum Pseudomonadota; class Gammaproteobacteria; order Alteromonadales; family Pseudoalteromonadaceae; genus Pseudoalteromonas; species Pseudoalteromonas sp. Of11M-6. The sequence goes on from NZ_JAKRFW010000003.1 coordinate 21,422, forward strand.
CAACTAACTTGCCAGAGGTATAATATTTTAATTCTTTACGATATTGGTTAATTGGGTGGCCTGTTAGATAAAGACCTAAGGTTTCTTTTTCCCCATTTAACCATTCTTTATCGCTGAGCGGCGTGGCTTTGATAAAGGCTTGCTCAACCTCCTCAGGCTCAACTGCTAGCAAACCAAATAAGTCGCTCTGTCCAAGTGATTCGGCTTTGTGATGCTGCTCTGCCGACTTCATGGCATCTTTTAAGCTTGCCAGTAAAGTCGCGCGCCCAGGCTGATCTCTGTCAGGACCAAGCTTATCAAGCGCTCCTGCGTAAATGAGCTTTTCAATCACGCGTTTATTTAGACGCTTTAAATCAACTCGCGCACAGAAGTCGAATAAATCTTTAAATTCTTCCCCTTGGGCTCGCGCTTCAAGGATCGCTTCAACGGGGCCTTCACCTACGCCTTTTATCGCACCTAAACCATAGACGATCTCACCCTGAAGATTTACAGCAAATTTGTAGACACCGGCATTCACGTCTGGTGGTAGCAGCGTCAACTTCATGTTTTCGCATTCATCTACCAAGGTTACGATTTTGTCGGTGTTATCCATATCCGCTGACATTACTGCCGCCATAAACTCGGCAGGGAAATGGGTCTTCATCCATAGCGTTTGGTACGACACTAACGCGTAGGCTGCGGAGTGTGATTTGTTAAAGCCGTAACCCGCGAACTTTTCTACCAAGTCGAAGATTTTCATGGCAAGTTCGCCTTCGACGCCATTATCTTTGGCACCATCTTCGAACGTTGCACGTTGCTTCGCCATTTCTTCAGGCTTTTTCTTACCCATCGCACGACGAAGCAAGTCAGCGCCACCTAGACTATAACCGGCAAGCACCTGCGCTATCTGCATTACCTGTTCTTGATATAGGATGATCCCGTAGGTTGGCTCCAGTATGGGTTGTAGACTTTCATGCTGGTATTGTGCGTCTGGATACGATACTTCTTCACGACCATGCTTACGGTCGATAAAGTTATCTACCATGCCTGATTGCAAAGGACCCGGACGGAATAGCGCAACCAGTGCGATCATGTCTTCGAAACAGTCTGGCTTCAAGCGACGGATCAAGTCTTTCATACCACGAGATTCCAACTGAAATACCGCAGTTGTTTGTGCGTCTAGTAACACTTTAAAACTTGCAGGGTCATCCAATGGGATCGCTGCGATATCAATCGGCTCACGACTTTCTCTACCAAGGCGTTCGTTCGCCATGTCGAGCGCCCATTGCAAAATGGTTAGCGTTCTTAGACCGAGGAAGTCAAACTTAACCAGACCTGCGGTTTCTACGTCGTTCTTATCAAACTGGGTAACAGGGAACTTACCTTCTTCGTCGCAATACAGTGCTGCAAAGTCGGTAATGGTGGTAGGCGAGATAACAACACCACCGGCGTGTTTACCCGCGTTACGCGTACAGCCTTCAAGAATGCGACATTTATCAATCAGTTCACGAACTTCTTCATCGCTATCGTAAGCTTCAGGCAGGCGAGGTTCAACATCAAACGCTTTGGCAAGTGTCATACCGGGGTCGCCAGGTACAAGCTTGGAGATCCTATCTACGAAGCCATAAGGGTGACCAAGCACACGACCAACGTCTCGAATTACCGCTTTTGCCGCCATCGTACCAAAGGTGATGATCTGAGATACGGCGTCTCGACCGTACAGTTTAGCAACGTGATCAATTACCTCGTCTCGTCTATCCATACAGAAGTCGACGTCAAAGTCTGGCATCGAAACCCGTTCTGGGTTTAGGAATCGTTCGAATAGGAGATCGAATTCAAGTGGGTCAAGATCTGTGATCTTAAGCGCATATGCCACCAAAGAGCCGGCACCGGAACCACGACCAGGACCTACAGGGATGCCGTTATCCTTACTCCACTGAATGAACTCCATTACGATTAAGAAGTAACCTGGAAATCCCATTTGGTTGATAACGTCGAGTTCAACCTGCAGACGGTCGTCATATTCACCACGCTTTTCTTTGCGATCATTTTCATCGGGAAATAAGAACTGCAACCGTTCTTCTAGGCCATCTCGCGACACTTTTACCAAGAAATCTTCAATCGCCAGATCGCCCGTTGGATAATCTGGTAGGAAGTAGGTGCCAAGCTGTACCGTCACGTTACAGCGTTTGGCGATTTCTACGGTGTTTTCTAAAGCTTCTGGAATGTCACTAAAGAGCGCTTGCATTTGCTCAGAAGTCTTTAAATATTGCTCTTTAGAAAAGCGTTTTGGTCGATTTTTGTCTTCTAATGTATAGCCGTCGTGAATAGCAACACGAATTTCGTGGGCATCAAAGTCTTTTTCGTGTAAAAACACCACTTCATTCGTCGCAACGACGGGTATATTACGCGCAGCCGCGACCTCCACAGCACCATGGAGATATTCTTCTTCTTGTGCACGTGCTGTGCGTTGCAGCTCAATATAAAAATGGTCGCTAAAATGTTGCTCGTAAAACGCCAGCGTTTCTTCAATTAGCTTAGGATTGCCTTTTAAGATGGCTTTACCTAAATCGCCATCTTTCGCGCCCGAGATAAGGATCAGCCCTTCTTTGTATTTGGCGAGCCATTCTTTATCAATAACAGGACGATGGAATACATGACCACGAAGATAGGCATCGGAGATCAACAAGGTGAGGTTTTTATACCCTTGATTGTTCTTGGCGAGAACGAGAATTCGGCTTGGTTCATCAGGAAACTGATCTGACTTCAGCCAAAAATCCGCACCAATTATTGGCTTAATCCCTGCCCCGTGTGCGCCACCATAAAAACGCACCAAACCACATAAGTTCATTTGATCGGTGATGGCAAGCGCAGGCATTGCAAGCTCTTCGGCCCTAGCCACAATTGGTTTGGTCTTTGCTAGACCATCCACCATTGAGAAGTCACTGTGTACACGCAAATGGACAAATTGCGGGGCTGGCATGTTTACTCCTTCTCGGCCAAAATTCGTTGCACAGGCTTAAAGCTTGTACGGTGATGCGGAGTAACACCATGTGCTTCGAGTGCGGCAAAATGGGCTTTGGTTGGATAACCTTTGTGGCCTGCAAAACCAAACTCTGGATATTCCGCATCGAGTGCTAACATCTCATTGTCTCGGGTGACTTTCGCCAATATGGATGCTGCACTTATCTCGGCAACTAGGCTATCCCCTTTTACAACTGCGGTTGCCGCAACACTTAGCTTAGGTAAACGATTTCCATCAACAAATACATGATTTGGTTGAATTTCCAACCCTTCAACTGCGCGTGTCATCGCCAACATCGTTGCGTGAAGAATATTCAGATCGTCAATTTCTGCAACTGATGCTCTCGCAATGCAGTAACATAATGCCTTTTCTTTTATTTCTTCTGCCAATGCAATGCGCTTTTTCTCTGACAGTTTTTTTGAGTCGGTTAACCCTACTATTGGTTTGGTTGGGTCTAAAATAACGGCAGCGGTCACAACGTCACCCACCAACGGGCCACGTCCTACCTCGTCAACGCCTGCAATATACTGCACATCAGGACGTTCAATTTGCATCTATTAACTCCATTACAGCCTGAGCCGCTTGTTTGCTGGCATTTAGGCGAATGTTCTCATGTATCTCGTAAAACTTTCTAACAAGCTTACTATTATTGCCCTTTAACATCGGGAAAAGTGCATCAGCGAGTGCGTCAGGATTACATTCTGCCTGTAAAAATTCAGGCACAAGTGGTGCGTCAGCCAATAAATTCGGCAAAGCAAAGTATTTGATGTTAAAGGTAAAAAAGGTATTAAAAATCCAATAACTCTTAGGATTTAGCTTATACCCTACCACCATTGGCTTTTTATATAGCATCGCCTCAAGTGTGGCTGTACCCGAGGCCAGTAAAACGCTATCCGCAGCTTGCATTGCCAGTGCTGACTGGCCGTCAAGCATAATTGGGTTCAATTCCGGCGCGACTTCTTTCAAGGCTTCCAAAAACTGCGCTCTGCGCTTTTCGTTTACCAAAGGCACGACGATTTTTAAGTCGGGAATTTTATCGACTAGTTTTTTTGCAGTGGCAAGGTAAGTGCGACTCAATAAGCCAACTTCAGAGCCCCGGCTACCAGGAAGCAGTGCTAAAACCGTATCATCTTGACTTAAGCTCAGCTGTGCACGCGCACCTGCGGTATCCGGCTCAAGTGGAATTTCATCCGCTAGCGTGTGACCCACAAATGTACAAGGCACTTCATGTTTATCATAAAAGGCTTTTTCGAACGGCAGCAAAGACAGCACTAGGTTAGTCGCTTCAGCAATCTTATGGATGCGTTTTTGACGCCACGCCCACACACTTGGGCTTACATACTGAATGGTTTTAACCCCAGCCGCTTTCAACGGTTTTTCAACCCGCAAATTAAAATCCGGCGCATCGATACCGATGAATACATCGGGTGGATTATCAATAAAGTAATTCACCAATTGCTTTTTAATTTTTAGCAAGCGAGGTAAGCGACCAAGCACTTCGACTAGTCCCATAACAGCCAGTTCATCCATGTCAAACAGGCTTTTACAACCAGCTTGTTGCATTTTAGGACCACCGATCCCGACAAAATTGGCATTGGGGTAATGAAGTTTTAGCGCGTTTATGAGGCCTGCTCCGAGTATATCGCCCGATAACTCTCCTGCGACCACGCCAATGGTAATATTTTTTTCGTTAGCCATTGTTATTTTTCAGTATAAAAAAACGCCATACAAAATGTATGGCGTAAGTATAACCTGTATTGCGGTTCAAGTTTAGCGGATCAAACCACGATTAGAAGTCGCAATAAAATCAATCATTTGTTGAACTGCTGCGAACTCAGAAGCCTCTTCTTTTAGCGCTTCTAACGCATCTTCTAAACGCAGCCCCTTACGGAACAACGTTTTGTATGCGCGTCTTGTTGCCATGATTTCATCAGACTCAAAGCCGCGACGCTTTAAGCCTTCAGTATTAATTGCAACGGGTCTCGCTGGCGTGCCAGTCGTTGTAACAAATGGCGGCACGTCTTGGTTCACACCCGAGTACATACCAATAAAGGCATGTGAACCCACTTTACAAAATTGATGTACACCAGAATTACCCGCAAGGATAACCCAGTCACCAATATGTACGTGTCCGGCTACACTCGCATTGTTAGCGAAAATCACATTGCTGCCAATGACTGCGTCGTGTGCTACATGGGTGTAAGCCATAAATAAGTTGTTGCTACCAATTCGCGTGATCCCTTCGTCTTGAATTGTGCCACGATGGATGGTCGCACACTCACGAATAACGTTGTTATCACCAATAATTAGCTTGGTTGGTTCATCCTTGTACTTTTTATCTTGGCAGGCTTCCCCTACTGACGCGAATTGGAAAATGTGATTGCCTGAACCAATTTCAGATGGGCCTTTGATCACAACATGTGATTCAATCTTACAGTTATCGCCAATGACTACGTCATTGCCAATATAACTATAAGGGCCTACAGAAACATTCTCGCCTAGACGCGCGCCTGATTCGATAATTGCGGTAGGATGAATAGCCATTAAAACTCTCTTCTAGCACACATAATTTCAGCTGAACACACAGTTTTGCCTTCTACTTTAGCTTCAGCACTGAATTTCCAGATATTACGGCGTTCTTTTTCGAACTTAACGTGCAAATGCATCGTGTCACCCGGTAGAACAGGTTGTTTGAAACGTGCATTGTCAATCGCTGCAAATAAGTATAGTTCATTCTCGCTGCGATTCTCGACCGTTTTAAAACCAAGTAAACCAGTTGCCTGTGCCATCGCTTCTAGGATCAACACACCTGGGAAAATAGGTTGCTCTGGGAAGTGACCCGTGAAAATAGGCTCATTAATCGTCACGTTTTTAATCGCGTGAAGATATTCGCCAGGCTTAAAGTCTACCACTTTGTCAACAAGCAACATTGGGTAGCGGTGCGGAAGAAGTTTTAAAATCTCTTGGATATCAAAGCTGTTTAATTCGTTAGCCAAAATAGCTTCCTTATTCTACATCAGTATCTTTAAGCTGTGCTGTCAGCAGCTCAAGTGCCTTCAGGCGCGACTTAAAGTCAGATAAATTGCGTAAGTGTGCAATAGACTTACGCCACTCTTTATTCGTTTGGTGAGGTAAACCAGAAGAATAGATCCCTGGCTCAGTAATTCCTTTAGTAACCATGCTCATACCAGTAATGACAACCCCATCACAAATTTCGTTGTGACCATTGATTGCTGTCATGCCGCCAATTTGGCAGTACTTGCCGATCTTAACACTGCCCGCTAATACCGTGCAGCCTGCGATGGCTGTACCGTAACCAACTTCGACGTTATGGGCAATTTGGATCTGGTTATCTAAAATGACGTTGCTATGAATAATGGTGTCTTCTAGCGCACCTCTATCAATAGAGGTACTCGCGCCAACTTCGACACGGTCGCCAATAATTACGGTGCCAACTTGAGGGATTTTAACCCACTCGCCTTTCTCGTTGGCGTAGCCAAAACCATCACTTCCTATTACGGCACCAGACTGGAATAGACATTGCTCGCCTATCTGTACTTCATGATAGATAGTCACGTTTGCCCAGAGTTTAGTCTTTGCGCCTACTTTGGCATGTTTTCCAATGAAGCAGCCTGGCCCTATCTCAACATCATCACCAATCACAGCGCCATCTTCAATTACAGCATTCGCACCCACACTGACATTTTCGCCAAGCGTTGCGGTATCAGAGATAACTGCTGTACGATGAACTCCTGATGCTGCGCTAGGTGTTGAGTCTAGCTTCTGTGCAAGTTTTGCATAGGCTACATAGGGATCTGCGATAATGAGTTTATTACCCGCAAAATAATCCGCGTCTTTTTCACTCAAGATCACGGCCCCCGCAGTCGTGCTTTCAAGCTGACCACGGTATTTGCTGTTGGCTAAAAACGCGATTTGGTCGTCTTTTGCCTGTGCGAGAGTGGCGATATTTCGAATTGATTTATCGCCATCACCTTGCAGCTGAGCACCTAGAAACTCAGCAAGTTGAGATAAGGTGTGAAGTTTTGTCATTACTTATTGCTAACCGCTTTTACCACTTCTTCAGAAAGGTCGGCTACTTTATCAGGATTGAAGTAAATTGTCGTATCTTTTACTTTAACTTCATCAAACTTACCTTTTTTAGCAACAGACTCAATCGCATCTACGATTAGCTTTTGTACTTTAGCAAGCTCTTGGTTTTGACGAACTTTAATTTCTTGCTCTAGTGGACGACCTTTTTCAGCAAGTGTCTTTTGCATTCCTTGGATTTTTTCACGAAGCGCTTCTTTTTGCTCTTCACTCATAGTCGTCGCTTCGCGCTTAAATTTTTCAGCTTCGAAACGAATGTCACCTTGAATTTTTTCAAGCTCTTGACGACGCTCAGCAAACTCAGCTTGTAGCGTTTGTTCAATTTTCGCCATTTGTGGAATTTGCTTATACACTTCCTGCATGTCTACGATGCCGACTTTGTGTGCAAGCGCGCTACCTGAAGCACCCATCATTAGTGCTGCTGTCATGGCTAGTGTTGATGATTTAATAAATTTTTTCACAATAAAACTCCTTAGAATGTATTACTGATATTGAAGCTGATCGTCTTCGTATCGTCTTCTTCTTCTTTTTTGAGTGGGTAAGCGAAACTGATCAGCATTGGACCCATTGGCGAGATCCACTGAATCGATAAACCCGTTGATACTCTGAACCTTGATGGATCAGAGAAATCAGAAAGTAGATTGTATTGATCTTCCGTCAAGTTGTTATAGCGATCTACATCAAACTCGGTATCCCAAACGTTTGCCGCATCAACGAAGAAGCTGGTTCTTACAGAACTGGTATTATCTTCGTCTAAGAATGGCGTTGGTACAATAAGCTCTAAACCTGCTAGTGCTTTTGCGTTACCACCGATACGGCCACCTAGGTTTAGCGTATCAAATTGCTGATCGCCGCCAATACAGCTACCTGATGTACCATCTGGTTTAGGTGTACCCGGAATACACTTAGGCGCACGCTGTACCGCTCGAGGTAGGATCGTGTTTCGGTCAAAGCCTCGCAGCTCTTGCTCTGAAATACGGAAGAACTCTTGGAATGGCAATACTTGCTCAAAGCCATTGGTCTCGCCATAACCGTTACCATAACCTAAGCCCGCTCTCGCTGAGAATACCCAACGATGGTCGTTACTGATTGGCCAGTAAAAACGTGAATCGTAATTAATCTTGAAGAAATTAAGATCTGAGTTTGGTGTAGTAATACTTAAGTTCAAGCTTTGACGAGAACCTGCGGTTGGGAACATACCACGGTTAACCGTTACACGTGACCAACCTGCGCTTAACTCATATTTGGTAAAGTCGTAATCTGCGTTTGGATCGCTTTCGTTTAAGAAGCTCTCACGAAGTACGCGTGTTTGCTCAAAGTCTGAAATTTGCGAAAGGCTTTCTTCAATCCAACGAATACCAAAGTTAACACGGTTAATCGCATTGATTGGGAAACCAAAGTTAGTGCCGATACCGTAGCTCGTCGATTTATAATCTACAATCCCAAACTCACTTGCATCGAACTTACTATAGAAGATACTGCTGCCTTGCGACACACCATCAGGTGTAAAGTACGGATCGGTATAAGATACACTATAACGCTCTGAACCACGCGAAGTGTTAATATTGAAAGCAACTTGGTTACCAGACCCCAAGAAGTTAGACTCACTGACACCGATGTTAAACTGAAGGCCCGCATAAGAACCATAAGCAACACCAGCTTGGAAACTACCTGCTGGTTGCTCTTTTACTTTAAAGTCAACATCAACCTGATCTTCAACCCCTGGAATTGGCTTGACTTCAAACTCTACCGATTCCATATATGGCAAACGTTGAATTTGAAGCTTCGAACGCTCTAAGTTTTGGTTAGACAACCATGCACCTTCAAGCTGCGTCATTTCACGACGTAACACTTCATCCGCTGTATTTTGGTTACCATTCACCACGATACGGCGTACATATACACGCTTTCCAGGATCAACTGATAGTGTTAACTGTACTTCTTTGTTTTCATCATCGATTTCTGGGACTGTTCGCACTTCAGCGTTGGCATATCCAAAACGCGCCAAATAACTCTTAATGAAGTCTTCCGTCGCCGTTACAACTGAGCCGTTGTAAAGCTCACCAGCGCGAAGTGGCACAATACCTTTAATTAAGTCTTCACGGCCTAGTAAGTCACCAATGAAATCAAATCCTTTAACGGTATACTTTTCACCTTCGGTGATGTTTGCCGTAACATAAACTGATTCACGTTCTGGGCTTACTGAAACTTGCGTTGAATCGATGTTAAAACGTAAATAACCACGGTCTAGGTAAAAACTGCGGATCTTTTCTAAATCGCCTTCAATGGTTTGTTTTTGATAACGGTCATTAGATAGGAAGCGCCACCACGGCAAGTCCTGCTGAGATTCAATTAGGTTAAGAAGTTCTTCGTCCGAGAACAGTTCATTACCAACAAGGTTAATTTGACGTACAGAAGCAGCATCACCCTCTTCAAACTTCAGCATCAACTTCACACGGTTACGTGGCAATTCTACAATGCTCACCTCAACCTTAGCATTGTATTTACCAATACTGTGGAAGAATTCCGTTAAGCCTTTTTCGATACTATCGAGTACCGTTCTGTCTAACGGCTCACCTTGGCGAATATTTTGCTGTTCTAAACTCTCATTTAGCTGCTCGTCTTTGATGTCTTTGTTGCCATCAAATTCGATTGAGCTGATAGTTGGACGTTCTTTAACCTTAAAAATAATCTGATTACCATCACGGAATACCGCAATGTTGTCAAAGTGGCCAGACTTATACAACGCCTTGATTGTGCGTGAAATAGTAAACTGATCGACATTGTCACCAACGTTGATCGGAATATGTGTCAATGCAGCACCTAGTGCAACTCGCTGCAGCCCTTCTACTTTTAAATCTTCTACGATAAAGGAGTTTTGCCCTAAGGCAGCAAAACTAGCGCCCAGTAAACTGGTTACTGCAATGTGTTTTTTTATAGGCATTTTATTATCTTTATCCTTTACAACAATTTTGGCGCGATACGCTAAGGCCCACTACATCACAACATTCAAACGTTACAGCTTTTGTATTATGTTATCCGTTGTATGCTTGAACAAAAATGCAAACATTTAAACTGCATATAATGTGCGCTTTTTAGCACCGCACGGCTTAAAGCCGAGAAACATCATTAAATAGTGCAAAAAACGTTAAGGCAAGAAGAAGCGCTGCTCCAATCTTAAACCCAAACTCTTGTGTCTTTTCAGAGACTGGTTTTCTGCGAATTAGTTCAATTAAGTAATACATTAAATGCCCACCATCTAGGACAGGGAGCGGTAATAAGTTAAAAACTCCTAAATTCACGCTGATAAGCGCTAAGAAGCCTAAAAATGCAACTAACCCGTAACTAACGCTATTTCCGGCACTAACCGCGATCCCCACAGGCCCGCTTAAGTTTTTTACCGAGACTTGGCCCGTGATTAAGTTGCCGATCATGTCGAAACTTAAGGCAATCAAGTCGTAAGTTTTACGAATGCCAAGCACCATACTATCTAGGATGCCATATTGTCTAGTTTCAATATAACCATTTGGCCATTTTTCCATCACAGGCACAACGCCCAAGTAGCCTTGTACGACACCTTCTGATGACGTTTTTGCCCGAGGGGTTACCGTTAGGGTTTGTGGCTTACCATCGCGCAGAATATCAATGCTTATGGCTTGATTTGCAGATTTTTGAACTCGGCTCACCAGCTGTTGCCACGACGCCAATTTGTCACCATTTATCGCAACTAGCGTGTCTTCTACTTGTAAGCCACCTTTGTCGGCAGCCGCACCTTCTTCAATATAACCGAGCTGCAGCGTCAGCGGCGGCCTATATGGCGTAATGCCGACTGAGGTCAGCGGCGCTTCGTCCTGCTTTTCCAGCTTCCAGTCACTCAAACGTAGCGTGCGAATTGCTAAGCTACCCTTTTCATCTTGTACTTTGGCAACCAGTGATGGTTCACCTAAATGCGCCATCAATTCAAACGTAACGTCTTGCCATGAGTGCACCAACTCATCATTCAGTGCAATGATGTGGTCGCCTGATTGAAACCCTGCATCCGCCGCGATACTGGTTGGTGTCACAGCTCCAACGACGGGTTTTACTGATTGAACCCCTACCATATACATTGCCGCTAACGTGACAATGGCAAACAAAAAGTTCGCAATGGGGCCTGCAGCTACCACAGCGATACGAGAAAGTACTGGCTTATTATTGAAGGCAAGGTGGCGCTCCTGCTCTGGCACATCGTCGACACGTTCATCGAGCATTTTGACATAACCACCAAGTGGAATTGCGGCGATAACGTATTCGGTTTGGTGTTTGTCATACCACTTAACTAAAGGCTTACCAAAACCGATAGAAAAACGTAAGACCTTAACGCCGGCTTTTCTGGCAACCCAAAAATGGCCATATTCATGAACGGTAACTAAAATCCCTAAAGCAAGAATAAATGAGCCTAAGTGCCAGAAAAATTCAAACATGGTTACCTCAATGTGGCGATAATTTGCTGCGCTCGGTGGCGTGCCGTTCGGTCTGTTTCCATAATAGACTCAACGGATTCTAATACGCTTAGCTCACTGTGCTCAAGCGTTAAGGCATTGACTCGATAGATATCACAAAACCCTATCTTACCCTCTAAAAATGCCGCAACGGCAATTTCATTTGCAGCATTCACTGTTGTTGTTGCGGCCTGACCACTACGACATGCGTCAATCGCTAATTTGAGGTTGGGATAACGGTTAAAATCTGGTTTGGTAAAAGTGAAATCGACAATCTGAGAAAAATCTAATGGCTTGACGCCCGCGTCAATTCTGCCAGGATAGGCAAGCCCATATGCAATCGGCGTTCGCATGTCTGGTTGCCCCATTTGTGCCAGCACCGAGCCATCGCGATACTGCACCATAGAGTGGATCATACTTTGTGGGTGTATCACCACTTCAATATCGTCAGCTGAACAGTTAAATAACCACTTAGCTTCAATAAACTCTAGCCCTTTATTCATCATGGTCGCAGAGTCGACAGAGATTTTTCTGCCCATAGACCAATTAGGATGCGCAACCGCTTCTTCTACCGTTACTGAAGCTAAGGTAGCCAATGAACGCTGCAAGAAAGGTCCACCTGAACCGGTTAATAAAATCTTACTAACACCGCTGTGGCTTAGATTTGAAGATTGTCCCGTTTGTATAGTCGTTGGTAGGCACTGATAAATGGCATTATGCTCACTGTCGATAGGGAGTAAAGTCGCACCATGCGCTTTTACTTTATCCATAAACAGCTGGCCACTCATTACTAACGACTCTTTGTTCGCCAGCAACACTTTTTTACCCGCTTCGACTGCCGCTAAAGTCGGTAACAACCCAGCTGCACCAACGATTGCGGACATCACAATATCCACATCCACGTGGCGAGCCATCTCAGCCATTGCTTCAACGCCATGGAGTACTTCGGTGGTAGTGTCCGTCAAACGTTGAGAAAGTTGCTTAGCTGCGTGCTCAGAGCTCATAACCGCGTATTTGGGTTGATGATGTAAACAAAGCTCAGCCATCTTTTCCGCGTTTTGCCCTGCGACTAAGGCAAATACACGATATTGTTCTGTATTGCGGCTGACGACGTCTAAGGTTGATAGTCCAATTGAGCCTGTCGCCCCCAGTACTACCAAGTTTTGCTCGCTCATAGCACTACCGTCCAAGCGTAGCAAAAAGCAAAAATGGGTGCTGCAGCCGTTAAGCTATCAATGCGATCTAGAATACCGCCGTGACCTGGCAAACAACGGCCTGAATCTTTAAGACCTACTTCGCGCTTAAACATACTTTCAAGTAAATCACCAACGGCAGAAAATAGCGCAATAATAATGGTCATTGCAGCATAAATTGGCCACATGTTGAGATCAATCGCAGCGAAGTGACAAAACACTAACACAAAAACAACTGCGGTGATCACGCCACCAACAAGACCTTCAATCGTTTTATTAGGGCTCACTTTAGGCATGAGCTTGTGCTTACCTAAATTCTTTCCAGCGAAGTAGGCGCCAATGTCTGCGCTCCACACTATACCCAATACCACCATGATAAGAACCGAACCTATGTGTTCGCCATCTTCGTATCCGGCACTACGCATCACGTTTAACGCAAGCCACAGCGGTACTAGTGTCAGTACACCAGCGATGGAGCGCATCATGATCCCTTCATTCCAAGCACGAGCTGCTCGTGGATATTTAACTACCAAGAAAGTAGCAACCAGCCACCACGCAAAAGCGAGCGTAAATACATAATTAGCATCAGCGACTAAGCGCCCTTGCTGCCATAAATCCTGTATTGGCCAGTGGGTGTTAAGCAATAGAATTAACACCGCCATGACGCCAACGAAAGTAAAACGCTGACGCTTTTGACATAGGCCCGCAAGCGCCGACCACTCCCATGCACCAAGCAAAACGATTAGTGCGGCAATCGTACTAAACATTGCCAGCGGTGTATAAAACACCAAAAGTAGAGCCAGAGGTGCAAGCACCGCTGACGTTAGAATACGTTGTTTTAACAAATTTGAACCCTTAACTTGTTGCGTCTTTCTCTGCGAGGAGCTGCTTTATCTGCTCTCCTGTGCATCCGAAGCGTCGCTCTCTAGACACGTAACAAGCAATGGCTTCAGAGAATGCTTGCTCGTCAAAATCAGGCCAAAGCGTGTCGGTAAAATAGAGTTCGGCATACGCAGCTTGCCATAGCAAGAAGTTACTGATGCGGAAGTCGCCTCCCGTTCTGATCAGCAAGTCGAGATTCGCTTGATCGGCCATCGTCATCTGCTCTGTCAAGGCATCTTCGGTTATATCACTTGGTTGCAATTCACCCGCTGCAACTTGTTTTGCGAGGTGTTGTGCTGCCTGTGTGATATCCCAACGTCCACCGTAATTTGCTGCAATGTTTAAGTTAAGCCCTGTATTGTCCTGGGTCAATGTTTGAGCTTCATGAACACGCTTTTGGAGGCTGTCAGGAAAACGAGAAAGTTCGCCAATAATGGTTAGCTTTACGTTGTTCTTATGTAATTTTTTAACTTCTTTAGTCAGCACATAAATAAATAATTCCATTAACGTGCTGACTTCATCTTCTGGCCTACGCCAGTTTTCACTACTAAAGGCAAATAGCGTCAGAGACTCTATACCTAACTTGGAACAGAATTGTACAGCACTACGAACAGAATCTACGCCCTTCTTGTGTCCGAAGGCGCGTGGACGCCTGCGAGCTTGAGCCCAACGACCGTTGCCATCCATTATTATCGCAACATGTTTTGGCAATGATTGCTGCGAAATAACCTCTGCTTTTAAAACCATAATTCCAATTTAAGTGAAAAAAAACGCCGCCTAGTATACCTTAGGCGGCGCTTCAAACCTAATAAATTTGTCAGTGTACCTAGCCCAAAAAAACCTAACTGCTCAGAAACAAAGCAGAATTTTCTGCAATACGTAAACAGTGCGTAAATATAAACGCTAGGATAAAGACATTTAGATTTCCATCAACTCTGCTTCTTTCGCGCTTAGTTGAGTATCCATTTCTTTGATGAACTTGTCAGTCAGTTTTTGGATATCATCTTCAGCTTGACGCGCTTCGTCTTCAGAAATTTCTTTGTCTTTTAGCAATGATTTAATATCACCGTTTGCATCACGGCGAATGTTACGTACTGCAACACGACCACCTTCAACCTCACCACGTACGATCTTGATGAGATCTTTACGACGCTCTTCAGTTAGTGGAGGAAGTGGAACACGGATCACAGTACCTGCTGACATTGGGTTTAGACCTAAGTCAGAAGACATGATTGCTTTTTCTACCGCTTGTGCAAGTGACTTGTCGAATACGCTGATAGCCAGCGTACGAGAGTCTTCCGTCGTTACGTTTGCTACTTGGTTTAGCGGTGTATCTGCACCGTAGTATGAAACAGAGATACCATCTAGTAGTGCAGGGTGTGCACGACCTGTGCGGATTTTAGAAAGCTGGCTTCCAAGTGCCGCCACACTTTTTTTCATGCGCTCTTGAGCGTCTTTTTTAATATCTTCGATCACAATACTTTCCTAGTCTGTTCTTGTTATGCCAGATTATACTCGCAATTTAGAGATTCGCTACTTAACTGCGAGTTGCTGAAATAGTCGTCAGATTATTCTGCTGCTTGAGAAGAGATAAGGGTACCTTCCTCTTCACCCATGATGACATTTTTCAATGCACCCGGTTTATTCATGTTGAATACGCTGATTGGCATATTGTGGTCACGTGCCAATGTAAATGCAGCTAAATCCATCACTTTCAATTCTTTATCGATCACTTCGTTGTAAGTCAACGTGCGGTATAGCGTAGCATCTGGGTTTTTCACCGGATCGTCACTAAATACCCCTTCAACCTTAGTGGCTTTAATCACGGTATCCGCTTCAATCTCTATACCGCGCAAACATGCTGCTGAGTCTGTAGTAAAGAAAGGATTGCCCGTACCTGCAGAGAAAATAACAACACGGCCAGATTTTAATAGGCTAATTGCTTCTGCCCAATTGTACGCATCACACACACCATTTAGCGGGATAGCAGACATCAAACGTGCGTTTACAAAAGCACGGTGCAGCGCATCACGCATCGCAAGGCCATTCATGACGGTCGCCAGCATGCCCATGTGGTCGCCCACCACTCGGTTCATGCCCGCTTCTGCAAGTGAACCACCACGTAAGAAGTTACCGCCACCGATAACCAAACCCACTTCTACGTCGAGCTCTACTAACTCTTTGATTTCTTGTGCCATACGATCCAATACTTTTGGATCGATACCAAAGCCTTCATCTCCCATTAAAGCTTCACCACTAAGCTTTAAAAGAACGCGTCTAAAAACAGGTTTTTTATTGATAGTCATAATATCCGGGCCAATTAAAAGTGAGGTAAAAAATAACCGCGCTTATGCTAGACATAAATGCGCGGTTATTTTAGAGAATTTTCAGCAATGACGCAAAGCTAATGTCAGCTTTTACGTCATTAGGCATCACAATAAGTGATTACTGGCCTTTTGCTGCAGCGATTTGTGCTGCAACTTCTGCTGCGAAATCTTCTTCTTTCTTCTCGATACCTTCACCTACCTCTAGGCGAACGAATGAAGAAACAGATGCATTCTTCTCTTTAAGGTAGTCACCCACTGATTTCTTAGGTTCCATGATGAAAGCTTGACCAGTAAGAGAGATCTCACCAGTGAACTTCTTCATACGACCAACAACCATTTTCTCAGCGATTTCAGCTGGCTTACCTTCGTTCATTGCGATTTCAACTTGAACCGCTTTTTCTTTTTCAACTACTTCAGCAGGTACGTCTTCTGGGTTTAGGTAGTCTGGCTTAGAAGCAGCAACGTGCATTGCAACGTGCTTAAGTGTTTCTTCGTCAGCATCACCAGCTACAACAACACCGATACGCTCGCCGTGACGGTAAGCAACTAGCTTGTCACCTTGGATGTAAGAAACACGACGGATGTTCATGTTCTCACCGATTTTAGCTACTAGTGCAACGCGAGTCTCTTCAAACTTAGCTTGTAAGTCTTCGATAGTTAGTTGCTCAGCTACAGCTGCGTCAGCAATTTCGTTAGCAAATGCAAGGAAGCTTGCATCTTTTGCTACGAAGTCAGTTTGACAGTTAACTTCTACTAGTGCAGCAAAACCTTCGCCTTGCTTGATGATGATTGTACCTTCAGCAGCGATGTTGCCTGCTTTTTTAGCAGCTTTAGCAGCACCACTTTTGCGCATGTTTTCGATTGCTTGATCGATATCACCGCCAGTTTCTGTCAGTGCTTTTTTACAATCCATCATACCAGCGCCAGTGCGGTCACGAAGTTCTTTTACTAGGGCAGCAGTTACAGCCATTAGAATATCCTCAAATCTGAATTCAGTTCTTGATAAAACCAACCTTAGGTTGGCTGAATATCAAATCAAGTACAGCTCGCCTCAATTTGATAAAAATCCGTTATCTTTCAAGGTCTGCTTGGCAAACAACGGGATAAGCAGTTAATCGCTTATAAAGAATATCAAGTCTTCACCAATAATTTGATGAAGACTTGATGACAGCTAATACCTAATCAGGTAATTACTCAGCTTCAACGAAGTCGTCGTTTTCTGCTTGAGCAACGATGTTGCTTTCACGACCTTCAGTGATAGCAGTCGCTACTGCACCAGTGTATAGCTGGATTGCACGGATAGCGTCGTCGTTACCAGGGATGATGAAATCAACACCATCTGGGTTAGAGTTAGTATCAACAACAGATACTACTGGGATACCTAGGTTGTTAGCTTCACGGATAGCGATGTGCTCGTGGTCAGCGTCGATAACGAAGATAGCGTCAGGAAGACCGCCCATATCTTTGATACCGCCAAGGCCTTTTTCAAGCTTTTGCATTTCACGAGTAAGCATTAGCGCTTCTTTCTTAGTAAGCTTCTCGAAAGTACCGTCTTGGCTTTGAGTCTCAAGCTCTTTAAGACGCTTGATTGATTGACGAACTGTTTTCCAGTTAGTCAACATACCACCTAACCAACGGTGATTTACGTAGAACTGCTCACTTTGGATAGCCGCTTCTTTAACTGCTTCGCTTGCAGCGCGCTTAGTACCTACGAAAAGGATTTTGCCTTTGTTAGATGCTACGTTCTGTAAGAACTTAAGAGCATCGTTGAACATAGGAACAGTTTTTTCTAGGTTGATGATATGAACGCGGTTACGTGCACCGAAGATGAACGGCTTCATCTTAGGGTTCCAGTAACGTGCTTGGTGACCGAAGTGAACACCAGCTTGAAGCATATCGCGCATTGAAACGTTTGCCATTGTATATTTCCTCTAAAAGTTAGGGTTAGGCCTCCACATATCCCATAGCACCAACACGAAGTTTTTATAACTGCATGCACCCAAGTGTATGTGTCGATATGTGTGTGTGTTAATATTAATAAGTGTGTTGTCTTAACTACAAACATTCATTCTCATCGTGTGAGGAAGAATTATTTGTAAAAAGACGGCGCGCTTTATACCATATATAAAGAATTAACTCAATCTTATGCGTAAAATTTGTGCATAATAAATGTTCATCTAAATTGACTTGGAGTCTAAATGAGTGCTGTGATCAAAACCCCTGAAGAAATCGAAAAAATGCGTGTTGCCGGGCGTTTAGCCGCGGAAGTACTGGAAATGATCGAGCCGTATGTTAAGCCAGGGGTGACCACCGACGAATTAAACACCATTTGTCACAACTACATTGTTGATGAGCAAGGTGCCATTCCTGCACCGCTAAATTATCACGGCTTTCCGAAGTCTATTTGTACCTCAGTTAACCACGTTATCTGTCACGGAATCCCGAACGATAAACCGCTAAAAGAAGGCGACATTATCAATATCGACATCACTGTGATCAAAGATGGGTATCATGGTGATACGTCAAAAATGTTTTACGTCGGTACACCAACGATCCAAGGTAAGCGCTTAAGCGAGATCACGCAAGAAAGCCTATACCTTGCGATAAAAATGGTAAAACCGGGCGTGCGTTTGGGTGATATTGGCGCTGCAATTCAAAAGTATGCAGAAGGCTTTAACTACTCTATCGTGCGTGAATATTGTGGTCACGGTATTGGTAAAGAATTCCATGAAGAGCCACAAGTAATGCACTACGGCAAACCAGGTACTGGCGAAGTGCTCAAAGCTGGCATGTGTTTGACTATCGAGCCTATGGTTAACGCCGGTAAGCGCCAATGTAAGCTACTAAAAGATGATTGGACTGTCGTTACCAAAGACCGTAGTCTTTCGGCGCAGTGGGAACACACGCTGCTTGTCACAGATAATGGCGTTGAGATCTTAACGCTGCGCAATGACGAAACGATAGACCGCGTTATTACGCATTCAGCTTAATTGCAAAAAGCATTTATCAAAGCCAGCCAGATTGCTGGCTTTTTTATTGCAAAACTCACACAACAGCGATTACAGCCCCCCTTGGTTTAGATGTCAGTTACACACGATGATAGTTGTCCAATCCTTGACCCTTCACCTCCTCGTCACTCGCAATTCTTATTTATTTAGTGTAAAACAGGACTCTACTGTTTTTGCGCGCATGACACAGGATCCTAAGTGGCATTACCGAACAAAGTGAAGACGCTTCTTGACGAAGCACAAGAACTTACCGATTACCGTGATTGTCTTGCTTTTTTCTACAAATGGTTAAGCAATCAATTTGCCAAGCAACCCGTTAGAAATCTAATTAACTCTCGAGCCGAATTTATCGATCGATTGTTGATTAAATTGTTTAATGAAACTGGGCTAGCGCACCAACCAGACTTGTCGTTAATCGCCATTGGTGGTTATGGCCGTGGTGAGTTACACCCGTTCTCTGATATCGATTTTTTGGTGCTGACCAAATCCGTTCCCTGTGAAGAAGTGACCAGCTGCTTAGAGCGTTTTGTCACTTATTTATGGGACTTAGGTCTAGATATTGGTCATAGCGTAAGAACCCATGAACAAGTCCTAGAACAAAAACAAAATGACGTTCACTTTGCCACTAGCCTGCTGGAAAGCCGCCTCATTTGTGGTAACCATATTGAATATGAACGCCTCAAACGACATATTGTTGAAACCCCAATTTGGCAATCTAGTGACTTTTTTATCGCTAAGGTCAATGAGCAGAATATTCGCCATAAAAAATGCCATGGTACCGCCTACAACCTTGAGCCTAATATTAAAGAAAACCCCGGTGGCCTGCGCGACCTGCAAACCATTTTTTGGGTCGCTAAAAAACACTTCCGCGCTGAAACTTTGGAAGAGTTGATCAATCACGGTTATTTGACCCATGAAGAATATCAAGAGCTGTTAGAGTGCATCGAAAACCTGTGGAACATTCGCTTTGCACTGCACTTAGCCGCTGGTCGCAGTGAGAACCGCTTACTGTTTGACCATCAACCACATGCCGCAGAGCTCCTCGGTTTTGGCTCTGAAGGTAAAGCCTCGGTCGAGCGTATGATGAAACGCTTATTTAGGATCATGAGCCGAGTGCGCGAAATGAACCAGATGCTGCTTTCCTATTTCGAACAAAGTATTCTTCCTGAGCAGTTGGAACAAGAAGCCGTGCCACTTGACAGAAACTTTGAGCGTATTGGCAATAAAATTCGCGTTAAAAACCCCTCGGTCTTTTTCCGTCGAGAGAATTTGTTTGTCCTCTTTGAACATATTGCAGACAACCCTAAAATTAATCAGATTGACCCAAGTACCATACGTACTATGCGCCAAGTCAGACGCCGTTTATTAGGCGATTTGCAAGATTACGCAGGCTGTCGTGACGCTTTTTTAAGGTTATTGAAACACCCTAATGGCATGGGACGAGCGTTTACTCTGATGCACAAACACGGGATCATCGCTGCCTATTTACCGCAGTGGCGTAATATTTTTGGACAAATGCAGTTCGATCTGTTTCACGCCTACACGGTAGATGAGCATACCCATAAACTCATCAATAACATCTACCGCTATTTCGATAAAGAGCATATTAGTGAATTCCCGATTTGTTCTGAGATTGTTGCCCGCATGGACAAACCAGAGCTACTCTACTTGGCTGGGATCTTTCACGATATTGCCAAAGGTCGAGGTGGCGACCATTCCGAGCTTGGTGCCGTTGACGCCATGGCATTTACCAAAATGCACGGTTTTACCGCTTCCGACGCTAAATTGGTAGCTTGGCTGGTGCAAAATCACCTCCTGATGTCTGTCACAGCCCAACGTAAAGATATTAACGACCCCGATGTTATTGCAGAATTTGCACAAAAAGTGAAAAACGAACGCCAGCTAGATTATCTCTATTGCTTAACGGTTGCCGACATTCGTGCCACCAACGACAACCTCTGGAACGACTGGAAAAACACCCTCTTACGCGAGCTATATCTACATACTCAACGGGCATTGCGCTTGGGTCTTGAAAACCCAATGGATATGCGCGACCAGATCCGTGATAAGAAACGCCAAGCCAAGCAACGACTGATTAATTTGGGCTACTTCGAAGAGTACATTGACCTTATTTGGTCACGCTTTAAGGCCAATTATTTTACTGCCTTTAGTGAACAGCAGATCTCTTGGCATACTGAGCACTTATTACAGTCTGATGATTTAAGTCAGCCAAGCGTGATCGTCTCTAACAAGCCCATGCATGGCGGGACGCAAGTATTCGTATACAGTCCTTATGAGTCGGCGCTATTCGCCAAACTAGTCAGTGTAATTGGTTCTAAAAAAGCACAGATCCAGCATGCTCAGGTCATGACCACAAAAGATGGCTATGTTGTCTTTAGTTTTGTTATCCTAGAAGTGAATGGCGACCCACTCAGCACCAGTCGTGCAGCGGGGATCAGGAGAGGCTTAGAGACGCTCTTAAAAGACCCAAAAAAGAAAATCAGAGTCAAAAAGAATCGCTCACAGAAGTTTAAAGATTTTAATATTAGGCCAAAAATTATCTTGCGCCCTCATGCTAGAGCAAACCGTAGCCTTATTGAAATTCAGGCCATTGATATTCCGGGGTTACTGACTAAAATTGCTGAGGTATTTCAGGCCTATTCACTACATATTCATGCCGCGCGCATTACAACCGTCGGCGAACGCGCAGAAGACTTTTTCGTCGTCTCAAACAAAGATTACAAGGCTCTAGATGAAGTACAAAAAGCAGAGCTTCATCGCGCCCTACTCAAAAAATTAAATGCTGAAACAGATTAACGAGGAATTTATGTCTGATTTAAAAACGACTATTGAAACCGCGTGGGAAAACCGCGATACCATTACTCCAACCACGGTATCAGACGAAGTAAAACAAGCGATTGTCAACGCTTTGGAAATGCTAGATTCAGGTGCAGCGCGTGTTGCTGAAAAAATTAGTGGTGAGTGGGTCGTACATCAATGGTTGAAAAAGGCGGTACTCCTATCTTTTAGAATTCGTGACAACCAACCAATGAGCGATGGCGTTAACCAGTTTTACGACAAAGTACCATTAAAATTCTCAGACTATACGCCAGAGCAGTTCCAACAAGGTGGTATGCGCGTAGTACCAAACGCGGTAGCGCGTCAAGGCAGCTTTGTCGGTAAGAACGTGGTACTTATGCCGTCCTACGTTAATATTGGTGCATATGTTGATGAAGGCACTATGGTAGACACTTGGGCAACTGTAGGCTCGTGTGCACAGATCGGTAAAAACGTACACCTATCTGGCGGTGTGGGCATTGGTGGCGTATTAGAGCCGTTACAAGCCAATCCAACGATTATTGAAGATAACTGTTTTATCGGCGCACGTTCTGAAATTGTCGAGGGTGTGATTGTTGAAGAAGGTGCAGTTATCTCCATGGGTGTCTATATTTCACAAAGTACTCGTATTTACGACCGTGAAACAGGCGAAACCCATTATGGTCGCGTACCAGCTGGTGCGGTGGTAGTACCAGGGTCACTACCAAGCAAAGATGGCTCTCATAGTCTATATGCAGCAATTATTGTGAAAAAAGTAGACCAGCAAACCCGCGAAAAAGTTGGGATCAATGCACTACTTCGCTCACTAGACGACTAAATATCACGATAGTTTCACAAAGGGAGCTTTCTGCTCCCTTTTTCATCTATTACCAGCGGTAGTCCAGTGACACTAGAATGTTTCTTGGTCTTCCTGGAAAATACCTTTCACCACTAAATGAAGTGTAATCGGCGCGCTCAGCATAACGTTCGTCGGTTAGATTTTTCACTCTCATCGTCAACGCCAAATGCGGATTTACCTGCCACTTCCCTCGTAAGCTCAGCAAATCGTGACCGGAATAACGATGAAGATTTTCGGGGTCAGTAAAATACTCTCCTACATGATGCCAAGCTAAAGACCAACTGAGATTATCCAGTGCTTGCCAGTGTAATTGGGCGTTAATGACGTTCCTTGGTGCTGAATCTAGATCGTTGCCGTTAATATTGATGCCACCAAGAATATTATCTTGTTCATAGGTATGCTTAGCACGCGTTGCGGCAAGATCTAGTTGCCAATGTGCTGTGAATGAATAACTCAGCTCCAACTCCACACCTCGGTGTCTTGAGCGACCATCGTTAATATAGAAAAAGTCGCTATCTCGGAAGAGCAAATTTTCTTTTTCCATGTCATAAATCGCGACCTGATAGCCAAGACTATCTGCACTCCCTTTTAGGCCAAGCTCGATATTGTCCGCCTTTTCTTCCTCTAGCGATGCTTTTACCTGCTCTCGCTGCAATTGGTAAAGCTCAGCACTTTGTGGTGCGCGATAGCCTTTGGACAAGTTAACATAGGCAATATCTCGCTCAGTGAAAGCATAGCTTAGGCCAAATTTTGGTGAAAAATATGCAAAGCTATCTTTGCCACTGGCTGGGCGACTATAACGACATCCTCCCATTGCACACACCGAGCCATCTTCTTTGGTGCGCCCAGTAGGCAAAAAGTTGCGATAATCGTACTTCATTGACTCAAAACGACCGCCCAGTTCAACTAACCAGTTACCCTGTCGCCAACTGAGATTTGCAAAAGGCGCGAGTTGCCTTGCATCTACTTCATAGTCGTAATGCTTTCCTGTGGGAATAGTTGAGCGCAAAAATGCAGAGCCTTCAGTCGGCGTAGGCTGATACTGCAACATCTCGCCTTGGGTATATTCCGCATCCATTCCCCAATCTAATTGTATTGAGTCACTTAATTCAGTGTGTATAAGCGTTTGCAACCCCACACCAGTTTGACCATTTTCTTCAAACGGCTTACCCGGCAAGAAATGCTTAACAAATTCCATCTCTTGCCAGCGTACATAAGGTTTTATCAGCACGGTGTTGCTATCGTCAAAGTGCCCCGTTATTTCTGTCCAAGCTCTAAATGACTCTGCCTTTCTAAATGCTTCAGGGTTTTCGTTTTGCTTCGCCAATTGCTTATCTTTATAGCTGTCCACTCCTGTTACATAACCTGCAGTCTGCTGATCTAAGTGGGTGTATGTCATTCCAGATACGACACCAACCTTCTCACCTTCATATTGGTGTTTGACGCTCAACTTTTGTTGCTCAACGCTTTCGTCGTCACGATAACCCGTATCTTTTGTAAGGGTTAACGCTGCGCCCAAGCCAAGGGCTTTATCGCCAGCTTGTATCCGAGTTCGGCTATAACCATAGGAGCCGATATCTAACGCTACCCTAGGTGTTTTTTGAATGCTGTTTGAAGTAATCACATTAACCACTCCATGCACCGCATTCGAGCCATACAATACGCTGTTTGGCCCTTTTAGCACTTCTATACGCTCAGCTGCTTCAAAGTGCGATTCAAAGAGTTCATTAATATTGCAAAAACCTGCGGCTCTGAGTGCAATACCATCTTCAGCCATTAAAATGCCGCCACATGCGCCTGCACCAGAGAGCACTTGTGAGCGCAATGCAGGTAGATACTCTTGACCATTACCATGTTGTACATTTGCGCCAGCAACGAGCCTCAACGCCTTTTCGATATGCGTGACGCCTGTATCATCTAATTGAGCTTCTGTTAGCAAAGAGAGGCTTACAGGACGCTCTCCTGCCGTCTCAGCCAATCTGGATGCCGTAGTAGTGATGATTTCAAATTCGTTGTTCTCTGTCGCTTCGCTAAGTTGTGGTGCAAGGGCACAACTTGCAAAGACCAACACCATTTTTTTCATTTTGATACCAACTGTATTAACTCGATTACAAGGCAAAAAGAAAGGGCTACACAGCCCTTTCGTTTTCTTTACCACTAAGCGTTATGCTTGTCTCGCCTCTAACATCAAACGCTTCATATCTCGTACTGCCTTTTCCAGCCCATCAATTGCCGCTCGAGCAATAATGGCATGGCCAATGTTAAGTTCGTAGATTTCTGGCATTTGTGCAATCGGTTTAACGTTATGGTAATGCAAACCATGACCAGCGTTAACGATAAGACCTAGGCCATGGGCATACTGAACGCCTTCACGAATGCGTTCAAGCTCAGCGCTCATTTCGGTGTCGCTCTCAGCATCCGCATAAGCACCAGTGTGGATCTCAATGTAAGGCGCACCGGTTTGCTTTGCAGCATCTAGCTGCTTTTTGTCCGCGTCAATGAACAAGCTTACTTTAATACCTGCATCAGCTAGACGCTGAGTTGCCGCTGTGATCCTATCAAGATTACCCGCAACGTCTAAGCCACCTTCCGTGGTTAACTCTTCGCGCTTTTCTGGCACTAGGCAAACATATTCAGGTTTTACTTCGCAAGCGATGTCGAGCATTTCGTCAGTTACTGCGATTTCTAGATTCATACGTGTTTGGATGGTTTTTGCCATCACGTAAACATCGCGATCTTGAATGTGGCGACGGTCTTCACGTAAGTGAATAGTAACGCCGTCGGCACCTGCGTGCTCAGCTACTGCAGCTGCATGTGCAGGATCAGGATAGCTAGTGCCTCGCGCCTGACGAAGCGTTGCAATATGGTCTACGTTGACGCCGAGTAAAATATCTTTCATCGTTTATCCCTTGATAATATGACGTAGCAAGTGGATCACCCACCTATTACTGCGATACCAATTTACCGATTTATACTTTTGATTAAATTGGTATTATTTCTTTGAAATAAATAGTTCTCTACTTTTCAGCCCTTGCTTACCAACCAGCGGCGCCATTAATTTTCGTGTTAATAGCTTAGCCGCTCTTCTCACGGCAAGGTCTTGGAAATCTTGATTGGCAATGGCCAATAACATACTGCCCGGTATCGTATCAGGTTCACGACCGACTGCAATAAAACCGTACTCAGATACGTACTTATACGCGGCTTTTGGCCGCACTGGATTACCTTCAGCGTCAAATTCCAGTTCCACCCCGAAACCCAGCTCACCTAACAATTGCAACTCAAAGCTACGTAAGATAGGTTCCACATCTTCATCTTGGGCCAAACGCATTAAATGTAGCTGATAGAGCGCAAAGATCTGCTCTAGCGGTTCGTTGGTTGGTACCACGCGTTGCGTTAATTCATTGAGATACAAACCACAATATAGCTGCCGCCCAACGAGTTGGATTTGGTTGTCTGTGGGTTCAAAACGGTTTAGGTATTTAAAATCGTATCTGCCTGCATATTGCAGTAAAAGTAATGAAAATGGCCGCAGCTGGGCATTATGTTTGAGGGATTGCTTGCCCTTGACTCGGGCAAGCATTTTAAGTTGTCCAACGCCTTCGACCAGCACGTCAAGCAGTACCTGAGAATCGCTGTAAGGTCTGCGATGTAACAGATAGGCCTGTCGAAAGTCGCTATCCAATCAGTCTTCTCCGTACCCTAAGCTACGAAGAGCACGTTCGTCGTCTGCCCAGCCAGATTTCACTTTAACCCAGCATTCGAGATAGACCTTGTTGTCTAGCATGTTCTCAAGATCTTTACGCGCTTCGCGACCGATAACTTTGAGCTTTTCGCCTTTGTTGCCGATCACCATGCGTTTTTGCGATTCGCGCTCAACAAGGATCAACGCGTTGATCTGCCAAACGCCGTTGTCTTGCCACTTAAACTGTTCGATCTCTACCGTCACCGAGTACGGTAACTCATCGCCCATAAAGCGCATCAACTTTTCACGCACGATCTCTGCCGCCATAAAACGCATCGAGCGATCGGTAACATAATCTTCAGGGAAATAGAATTCACACGCAGGTAAACGCTTGTGCACTTCTTCTCTGATCATATCAACGTTTTTACCTTGCTTCGCAGAGATAGGTACGATCCCGATAAAATCCCCCTGTTCACTCAACCACTGAATATGTGGCATCAACAAGTCTTTATCTTTTACCTGATCGGTTTTATTCATCACCACCAAGATAGGACGACCGCTGTCTTTAACTTTAGCCAGTACCATTTCGTCATCAGGCGTCCAATGCGTCCCTTCTACGACAAAAATAACCAGTTCAACATCGCCGATTGAGCTTGATGCTGCTCGGTTCATTAAGCGGTTAATTGCACGCTTTTCTTCAATATGAAGTCCTGGTGTATCAACGTACACCGCTTGATAGTTACCCTCTGTATGGATCCCCATGATGCGGTGACGAGTGGTTTGTGGTTTACGCGAGGTAATACTTACCTTTTGCTCAACCAATTTATTTAATAGTGTCGATTTACCTACATTAGGTCTACCGACAATGGCAATCATGCCGCAATGTGTATCAAGCGTCATTCTTTAATATCTTAAGCGCTTTTTCGGCAGCTTTTTGCTCAGCTTTACGTCGCGAGCTGCCTACTGAAATTATACTTTCCATCCCTTCCACTATACATTCGACCGTGAATGTTTGGTTGTGAGCTTGCCCTTTGGTATCTATTACAGTGTAGCCCGGCAAAGGTAATTTTCGAGCTTGTAGATACTCCTGCAGCAGCGTCTTCGGGTCTTTTTGATTATGACCAGGTGAAATCGCTGTTAAGCGTGATTCGTACCAACTTAGTACCAAATCTCTACACACGTCGATGTCAGAGTCTAAGAAAACGGCACCAATTATGGCTTCTACTGCATCTGCGAGCGTCGACTCACGGCGAAAACCGCCGCTCTTCAGCTCACCTGGACCTAGGCGCAGATAATCACCCAACGCGAATTCCACACCGAATTCCGCCAGAGTTTGACCACGCACTAACGTTGAACGCATGCGGCTTAAATCACCTTCACGCGCTTTTGGAAACTTGTGATACAAAGCATTTGCAATCACAAAGCTTAAAATAGAGTCGCCCAAAAATTCGAGACGCTCGTTGTGCTGGCCTTTGTGACTGCGATGCGTCAAAGCCTGCTCAAGCAGCGCCTTATCAGAGAAGTTGTACCCTATTTTATTATAAAGTTCTTCTACGTTTCTTTTCATTTTTACTGAATACTACCTAGGCGTTCAAAACGAACACCAGTTGGAACCCACCCTGGCAAAATGCTGTCTGGGCCATTATCAAAATCAAAACTTAACCAAATAAATACCGCTCTTCCAACCAAGTTTTCATCAGGTACAAAACCCCACATACGACTATCTTGGCTGTTATTACGGTTATCACCCATCGCAAAATAACTTCCCTCTGGTACTACCCACTCATCGCGGCGAGTACCTGGTTGTTGATAGTAGCGATCTGTTAACTCTAACACTTCAGGATTAATTAAAATATCATGTTCTACGTTTGGCAAATGCTCGGTTAGACGCACTAACTGCATTGGACCTTGCGTAAACTCGTCACGATTTACAATGTCTACATCAATCTTGTTATATTCGCCACACGTCAACCCGTTTGCTTCGCTCTGCCCGTCTTCACACTTAGGTTTAATGTAAAGCTGACGATTGCGATAAACAATATGGTCGCCCGGTAAACCAACAATACGTTTGATGAAATCAATACGCTCGTCTAGCGGAAACTTGAACACCGCAATATCACCGCGCTCAGGGGTACCCGTTTCAACGATTTTGCTACGCCACACTGGGTCTTTAATCCCGTAAGCATATTTTTCCACGAGAATAAAATCGCCATCCAATAAGGTTGGCATCATTGAGCCGGATGGAATTTGAAACGGTTCAAAAATAAACGAACGGAAAATCGTGATTGCGGCAATCATAGGAAAAATTGATTTCGCGTTTTCAACAATGGCAGGTTCAGGTGCGATTTCCGCAATGATGTCGGCATCCAACTGAGTGTCAGACGCACCTTGCGCAATAGCAAGCCTAGCTTGTCTTTTTGGTGCATACACCAAATGATCGATCAACCAAATAAGGCCTGAACCGACCGTGAGTAGCACCAATAAAATTGAAAAATAACCTGCCATTTGTATTTCCTGTTACTTACCTACTTTCAATATTGCTAAGAATGCGTCTTGTGGCACTTCAACGTTACCAAGTTGCTTCATACGCTTCTTACCTTCTTTTTGCTTTTGCAGTAGCTTTTTCTTACGGCTCACGTCACCACCATAACATTTTGCGATTACGTTTTTACGTAACTGCTTAACTGTACTACGCGCAATGACGTGATTACCAATTGCAGCTTGAATAGCAATATCAAACATTTGGCGAGGGATCAATTCTCTCAGCGCTTCAGCTAACTGACGGCCACGCGTTTGTGAACCGTCGCGGTGAACAATTATTGCAAGTGCATCAACGCGGTCACCATTGATCAGAATATCCACACGCACCATGTCTGATGCTTCAAAACGCTTGAAGTTGTAATCAAGTGATGCAAAACCACGGCTGGTAGACTTCAACTTATCAAAGAAGTCCATCACCACTTCTGACATCGGCAATTCATAGGTTAACGCAACTTGCTTACCGTGATAGGTCATCTTGGTCTGCATACCACGCTTTTCAACACATAGCGTGATCACGTTTCCTAAATACTCTTGCGGAACGAGAATATTTGCTTCAACAATTGGTTCACGAATTTCAATAATGTCGTTTACTGGCGGTAAATCCGATGGATTATCGATTTTCACCACACCGTGCTTAGTTTCTACTTCATAGATTACCGTTGGAGCTGTGGTAATAAGATCCATGTCATATTCACGTTCAAGGCGCTCTTGAATAATCTCCATATGCAGCATACCTAAGAAACCACAACGGAAACCAAAGCCTAGTGCTGTTGAGTTTTCAGGCTCGAAGAATAGTGATGCATCGTTGAGGCTCAATTTATTAAGCGCATCGCGGAAGTTTTCATAGTCATCAGATGAAATTGGGAACATTCCCGCGTATACCTGAGGCTTCACCTTTTGGAAACCAGGCAAACGGTCTGTTGCAGAATCACGAGCCATGGTAATGGTATCACCAACTGGTGCACCATGGATGTCTTTGATACCTGCGATAACAAAGCCTACTTCACCTGTTTTCAACACCCCGGTATTGGTCTGCTTAGGAGTAAAGATACCAACCTTATCTACTTGGTGAGCTTGCTCTGTAGACATGATCTTAATCTTTTCGCCCGATCTTAATTCACCGTTTTTAATACGCACCAATGACACTACGCCTTGGTACGGGTCAAACCATGAATCGATAATCAGTGCCTGTAGTGGCTCATTTGGCTCACCTTCTGGCGGTGGAATATCACGTACGATCACTTCGAGCACTTCATCAATGCCGATCCCCGTTTTCGCACTACAACGAACTGCTTCTAATGCTTCAATACCAACGATATCTTCAATTTCCTCGGCAACGCGAAGTGGATCAGCCTGTGGTAAGTCAATTTTGTTCAGAACCGGAATAACTTCCAAGTCCATCTCAAGTGCGGTGTAACAGTTCGCTAGTGTTTGTGCTTCTACACCTTGACCCGCGTCAACAACCAATAGCGCACCTTCACAAGCGGCTAGAGAGCGTGAAACTTCATAAGTGAAGTCAACGTGTCCCGGTGTATCGATAAAGTTTAGCTGGTAGGTTTCACCATCTTTTGCTTGATAGTTAAGCGTTACACTCTGTGCTTTGATGGTAATGCCGCGCTCACGTTCGATGTCCATCGAATCCAGTACCTGCTGCTGCATTTCGCGGTCTGTTAAACCTCCACAAACTTGGATTAAGCGGTCTGATAGCGTCGATTTTCCATGGTCAATGTGGGCAATAATAGAAAAGTTACGGATATGCTTCATATACTGGATTCAATACTTCTGTTAGTCACAAATAGAGATTAAGGCCTCGATTTTACATTTTATTTAGTACAATCACCATCTATTTGCGTTATTGGTAGGCTAATTGGGTAAATTTTTATCACTTTTACCTGATGTTTGAGTTTATCCCCTTGGACTCTGGCGAAAAATAAACCGAGTGCAGCACTCGTAAATGCAATAAGTATCTGCAAAGGTTCATTGAGACCAAGTACGAGGGCTGCGATAAACATGCCAGCAAAAGCAAAAAGCAATGGCATCATGTAAACATAAAACGCATGTTTCACTACATTAGAGTCATCTAATGCCAACTTAATTTTTTGGCCAATTTCGACAGATTCCGTCAAATCTACAGGGAATTGTTTTTTGTGGGTGCCAAAGAGTTTGGCGAATACTTGGGAGCCGCATTTGCCGTTACAACCTTCACAGGCGGGCTTTGGCTGTGCTTCTAAGTAGACAGTTGCGCCTTTTATGGCGGCAACTGTCAGAGTTTGTTCTATCATAAAGGTCTTTTCACAGACTCAGCGATTGCTTTTGCGGTCATTGCTGGAATATTTCCAACTACAGATACGTCAAACGCACCTGTGTTGTGTACGTACACCGTTGTCGCACCTGACGAAAGCGCTCCACTTGGGCGCTGGCCCGGTAAAGGACGTTGTACAAATACCGAAATATCGACAAGGCCGTCGGAAAACAAGTAGTAGTCTGCCAGCTCATTATTTAAATCTAACTTATGTCTGTCAGATTTTAGCAGCTCAAAGCCCTGAGGTAACCAACCAATTTGCCAATTGTTTTTTGTGCCATTCTCAAGTGTCTTCAACAACCCAGATACGGCTTCAGGAAACTGTTTTTGTGAAAGTTCTAACAATTGCTCAGCAGGAGTTTCAGTCACTCTGATATGGGTAAGCTGAAGCTGCTCTAACAACTCGCCTTGTTGGTTTACGTAAGCGGATTTTAGCAACAGAGATGACTCGGTATCGATCCACAACCAATAGTTGTATTTAGCGTCGTCCTTTGCTTCTAACCTGACAAGCTGAGCAGGTCTGTCAACGATCCGACCTTTTCCACCTAAGACAAAATCATAGCTTTCTTTGAGGCTGTCGATATTTTTGAACAAAACTTCGGGAATAGGACCTGCTATCGAATCTGTTTGGATGGTGTAAGGCTCAGACTTTGGTTCAAAATAAGTTACTTTGTCACCAATGCGGATCATCTCAAGTCCAGCACCATTGAGCAAACTTAAAAGCTCAAATTCAGTCCCATCTTGGTTACCATGAAGCCAACGGTAAGGCTCCATAGATTTTCCTTTCACCACGACAAACGACGCATCAAAGTTTCTATGATGCACCGCTTCGGCCATGTCTTTTAGCAGTTGTTTGGCTGATACGCTTTCATTTGCCCACAGCCAACTAGAGAAAAATACACTTACTACAACTAACAGTGCTCTCATTTATTGCTCTTTTTCCTCTTGCTTTTCAGCGGTGTTGTTTTCACCTGATTGCTGCAGTGCATACGCCATGCGTGACTGTCTTTGGTGCTCTAGCACCAATGCACCAATACGCTGCTGCTGTAACTCTCTAATGCCTTTAGCCGCTGATTCAAGCGCAGGCTCAGTTGATAAGCTTACAGGAGAAACGCCTCCAGCAAAAGGAGTTGACTGCAACTGTAACGTATCGCCCGCAGGTAAAGTTGCGTCAGTGCTTAGCGTATTAACCCCAAGCACAGCAAACAATGACACACTCGCCGCGATAGCCACTTGTGCAAACGGCTTACGCCATGTACTTAGCTCAATCACATTGCTCTTCGGCGTCGTTTCTTTCACTTGCTCAACGGCCGGCTCGCTATACGTTTGCTCTTGTTCAAGTGCCGCTGCAAAGCTGCTGGTGATATCAATGCAAGGTGTGTCTTGCTTTTGACTACGCATTACATCACCAATCAAGGCATACCGAGCAAACTTTTGTTCGTCTAAACGAACATCAGTTTCAGCGTTGAGTGACAGATCACCGTCAAAAATTTGCGATGTCGTTAAATCTTCTGTCACTTGTTTTTCAGCTTGTGCCATATTAAGACTCACCTATTAATGGGTTCAAATTGTTATCTATCGCTTCCCTTGCGCGAAAAATTCTCGAACGAACTGTACCTACCGGACAATCCATAATGACAGCTATTTCCTCGTAGCTCATACCTTCGATTTCACGCAAAGTAATTGCGGTTTTTAAATCGTCAGGCAAGCGCTCGATAGTTTTGAAAATCACTGCTTTCACTTCGTCGCTTAACAATAGATTTTCCGGTGAAGCGTTCGATCTTAATTGGTCTGCACCATCATAAAACTCAGCTTCTTCCGCATCTACGTCGTTTGCTGGCGGCTTTCGACCAAGCGCCACCAAATAATTTTTTGAACAGTTAACCGCGATTCTATACAACCAAGTATAAAATGCGCTCTCGCCCCTAAAGTTAGGCAACGCTCGATAAGCTTTAATGAACGTTTCCTGTGCCACATCTGCCACATCGCCTTGGTTCGCTACATAACGAGAAATCAGCGCTGCGACTTTATTTTGATACTTGGCAACTAACAGGTTGAATGCGTTTTTATCTCCCTGTTGAACGCGTTTAACTATATCTAGATCTAAATCCTGCTCGCTCATTCGAGCCGGTACTCCTCTTTTTGCTTTTCTAAATCGTATCTAGTTGCCATCATTCACAGCTACTCTGACTTAGTACTGAATAAAAAGTTCTGTTTTTTTGTATTTTTTTTTAAAATAAACGAATTCATCCATCTTTGCGTACTAGTTTCTTGGCTGCTTTTTAGCATTATTCCATTAGCAGTCACACAAAATGTTCTAAATGATTCTCATTAAACGGAACAAACTCTCTGCCTTCTATGATAGCAGATGTGGTATAAATAGCAGAATTAAACGCAAAAACAGTAAAGATCTTCGAATATGAAAAATACGACTCACCACAATACTGATGTAGTCATTATTGGCAGTGGCGCTGCTGGACTCTCTCTTGCGCTCTCTTTAGCAAACCACTGTAAAGTTACCGTGATAAGCAAAGGGGCGTTAAAAGAAGGCTCCACACTTTATGCTCAAGGTGGCATTGCCGCAGTATTCGATAAGAAAAATGACAGTATCGAATCACATGTCGAAGACACACTTGCGGCAGGCGCTGGCTTATGTGACCGCGACGCGGTGCACTATACCGCCTCAAATGCAAAAAATTGCTTGAAGTGGCTGATTGAGCAAGGCGTACCATTTGATATGGAAGTGGATAGCAAAGGGAAAGAGCGCTTTCATTTAACCCGCGAAGGTGGGCATTCACATCGTCGTATATTGCACGCAGCTGATGCAACGGGTAAAGCCGTTCAAACCACATTAATTAGCCAAGTACAGTTACACCCAAAAATTAATATATTAGAGCAATACAACGCCATCGATCTCATTAAAGATAAATATGGTGACTCAAGCGATATTAAAGGTGTTTACGTCTACAATCGCAAAGCGGATAGAGTTGAGAGCATCTCGGCTAAGTTTGTCGCTTTAGCAACGGGTGGCGCAAGTAAAGTTTACTTGTATACCTCAAATCCAGATGTTTCTTCAGGTGACGGCATCGCAATGGCGTGGCGTGCGGGTTGCCGTGTAGCCAACATGGAGTTTAACCAATTTCACCCGACCAGCTTATACCACCCTGAGCTACAAAACTTTTTAATAACCGAAGCCATGCGCGGTGAAGGCGCGCTGCTTAAACGTCCTGACGGCACACGCTTTATGCCTGACTTCGATGAACGCGAAGAACTTGCCCCTCGCGATGTAGTCGCCCGTGCCATTGACTATGAGATGAAGCGATTGGGTGCAAATTGCGTCTATCTGGATATCTCACATAAAGACAAAGAGTTCATCATTGAGCACTTCCCTACGATTTATGCTAAGTGCTTAAGTGTTGGTTTAGATATCACCAAAGAGCCAATCCCCGTAGTGCCAGCGGCGCATTATACTTGCGGTGGTGTTATGACTGACTTTAACGGTCGTACTGACATCGACAATTTATATGCAATTGGCGAAGTGGCTTACACAGGTCTACACGGCGCAAACCGCATGGCGAGTAACTCGTTGTTAGAATGCATTGTGTTTGCCCACGCTGCCGCAAAAGATATTTTAGCTAAAATCGATAATCGTCCTGAGCCATCTAAGTTACCAGATTGGGACGAAAGCCGTGTCAGCGACTCGGATGAAGAAGTAGTTATCACCCACAACTGGCATGAACTTAGATTGTTTATGTGGGATTATGTTGGCATTGTTCGCTCAACTAAACGGTTAGAACGTGCGCTACGCCGCGTTGAGTTATTGCAGCAAGAGATCCACGATTATTACGCCAACTTTAGAGTGAGTAACAACCTGCTCGAATTACGTAACTTAGTACAAGTAGCTGAACTTATTATTCGCAGCGCGTTAGAACGTAAAGAAAGTCGCGGACTGCACTACACCATTGACTTCCCTGACATGGCTGAAAACTCCACACCGACCGTTTTGTCACCGACAAAATAATAATATTTGCATGTAGAGTATGTGCTGATTTTTATCACCATGCTCTCGTTGCTTTTTCTAATTGGCTTGCAGTACGGTGCGACAAAGTAAACGCCAGTCCGCTTCTGGTATTGCCCGTCGAGTCAAAAATATCTGCTGCTTAGCTTGGTTCGCATCCATGATTTTTAGCGCTATTTGACTATCAAACCATATGGTCGCACCAATAAGCTGCCCTTTGAAATTTATCGTTTTCGACTGTATTTCAATGAAGTTTTCCTCCGGGATCAAGAGTACAGTACCCGCCTTTGGTGTACGAGATAGAACAGTTTGCCAACTGCAATAACCCGTCACGGCAAATACGATTGCGACTAACCACCACAGTGTTGGAAACAGCAGAAAAAGGATAAAAGCGAGGCAAGAAAAAAGAACCACAAAGAAGGTGTGGTTCTGAAGATTGTGTTGAAAGTCGATTCTATACGCGGATCCGATCAAGGATTAACTTAACCATGCGTTTTAGCTCTGGATCTGGACATTCTTCATGACCCATAAACCAAGCAAATAAATCTGGATCCTCACAGGTAACTAGACGCTGAAACACGTACTTACCTTCGTCGGATAGCGCGTCATAAGCCTGCTCAACAAACGGCTCTAAAATAACGTCCAGCTCTAACATGCCACGACGGCAAGCCCATTTAACTCGAGCTTTAGGCAGTAACTCAACCATAAACTGATTAACCCCTCATAAACTATTGAGAAAATTATACCCACTGTGCAGGACATATGCCATAAAACTTATAGAAATGGCACATTGAAATCGTCCGTCCCTATCTCCACTTATGATTTTACGGTAACATTACGAAAACACTTTAATAGGGATCAACATTATGTCAATTGCTCGTGCTTATGCGCTTCCGTTCAAGGTTATTCGCATTTCAGGACAAGATAAACTTAGCTATTTGCACGGTCAGGTTACTCAAGACATTAACCTTATCAAAGAAGATAATTTTATGTGGTCTGGGCATTGTAGCCCTAAAGGCAAACTTTGGTCTGTGTCGCGCTTAACTCGCTATCAAGACGACTACTTAATGCTTGCAGGTGTAGCCGAAGCTGAAGCATCACTTCGTGAGCTAAAAAAGTACGGCGTTTTTGCCAAAGTTGACATTGATTTTGCTGACTGCGAAGTCTTTGGCTTAATGACTCAGGACAGTAAAGCGCTTGCTACTGCCTTTGGCGTTGAGCTTTCGTCTGACGCAAGCGCTGTGGATGTTGCCAACGGCAAGCTGCTAAAACTCGCAGACGAGCGCTTTGTTTTCATCGCATTCGAAGGCGCAAGTTTACCCGCGGACGTGGAACAACAAAGCAATCCAGCACCGTTTATTGCGGCCAGCATTTTAGCAGGTGAGCCAAGCCTTGATGCAGATCACGTGGACGAATTTGTACCACAAATGGTTAACCTTCAGGCCCTTAACGGGATCAGCTTTAAGAAAGGTTGCTATACTGGTCAAGAAACCGTAGCTCGGATGCGCTATCTTGGTAAAAACAAACGTGCCATGTACATAGTGACAGGCAATGCTGCAGAGCGCATCGAAGAGGCAGACATTGAACTGCAGATTGAAGACAACTGGCGTCGTGGTGGCAAGGTTATTCAACAAACCTTTGATGCTAACAGCAGCCGTTATTATGCGCTGGCTGTGATGCCAAATGACACACCACAAGACGCAGTGCTAAGAGCAAAAAATTCACCAGAGGTGAGTCTTACTATTCAACCTCTACCTTATTCTTTAGAAGACAACTAACGGGATCTTATATGATTATTGGCCCTAACTCGGTAGTGACAATCCACTACTCAGTTCAAGACAAAGACAACAACACGATTGATAGCACATTTGATGATGAGCCTGTGATAGCGATGCTTGGCTCAGGTTATCTGATCCCAGGTCTTGATGATGCCCTACAAGGCAAACAAGCTGGTGACACTTTCAGTGTGACCATAGAGCCACAAGAAGGTTATGGTGAGCGCTTTGACGAATTGACTCAAGCTGTTCCTAAGTCAATGTTTGAAGGCATGGAAATCGAAGTGGGTATGCAATTTAGAGCTACCACCGACGAAGGCGACCAAATCGTTGTGATCATTGGTATCGAAGACGAAGAAGTCATTGTTGACGCGAACCACCCACTTTCTGGGATCACACTGAATTTTGACGTTGAAGTGCTTGAAGTACGTGAAGCAACAGCAGAAGAAGTTGCCCACGGCCACGTTCATGGCGAAGGCGGTTGTGGTCACGACCACTAAGATTAGTCGAGTTACTAATAAAAAGCGCTGATCATTCAGCGCTTTTTTCTTGTTTAAGTTTACTTTCCATTGCCGTAACCAAGTTAGCTTGGTCATTAGTTCCTAAGCGATATTTAGTGCCGTCCTTCATCACCACTTCGAGTGCCTTGAATCCAGCAACTGTGTATACCCAACCGTCTGTACTGATCCGCATGCCAATGCCATGACGTAGAGAATTAGTCACAGGCTGAACATAATCGATATCGTCAAACTTTAAGGTCATTTTGGCGACCGACGGTCCAAACCACCAGCTTAACGTTTGTTGCTCTTGGTTCACTTGAATGGTTAAGCCGTAAAAAATAAACGCAACAAGCGCGAGGATCACCAAAAAGCCAACAAAGGCGAGATTGCTACCAGCTAGGAAAATTGCCAATATGGTAAAACTGGCGATAAAGGCTAGAAACAGCCATATAACCCATGCAAACTGTGTATTTTTATACATCGATAGTCTTCTTAATCAAAGCTGTAAACTAATGTAGCACCAAGTTCGGTGTCTACCTTTTCTTTTTCATTTTCTGGCTGCGAATTATAACGGTAAATAAACGCAAACTTCAGCGCAATCCCGCCAATCACTTGTGTGACTAGCGCAGACTCAGCAAACAATCGGGAGTTTAAACCTGACAGCGATTGCTCAAAACTGACGTCTTGATTAAAGCGGGTACGCTTTGAAACGTTTCTTTCCCACTGCAATGCCATACGCAAAAGCTGGCCTTGCTCGGTTCTATCTTCTTCCGGTTCAAGCTCGATTTCGTTATCCACACGAGAAATGGACATACCGGGACCAACGTCGATATCTACAGTATTCTTTCGTCCCTCGTACACACGATTGCCATAACCGAGCGCAAATGTCGTGGTATATTCCTTGCCGTTAAACCTGTCACGCTCATAGTCACCGTACATAAAGAACGAAGCGTTATCGTCTCCTAGCTTGTAGTTACCTTGCGCAGAGCCAAAATAGCGCGACGCTGAGACATCTTCAACGTCTGTTTCTGTATTTTGCTCGCGGCGATAAAGGCCATTAAATTTAAATTGATTACGCCACTTGGGGAAATCTTGGTAAAGGTTACTTTTAAACTTAAATGACGTATTTTGCGTATTACCTTTGTTAACGATAAAGCCAAATTCAACGTCGCCGTACAGCATTTCGCCCTTGTGTTTTTGATGAATTTCGTCATCGGGCATTTTGCCATATTCGTGAAAATCTTCGAATGGATCCGTAGCTAAGCTTGGTAGCGAAACCAAGCCAATTGCAAATAAGGCGAAAGTTCTAAAAAACGGCACTGGCAACTACTTTCCGGTTATTGCTTCCATATGATATGACAAAACGGTGCATCTAAATCTCTGCTAATCAAGATTTTTGCGTACACCTGATCCGAGTCATCAAACTCGATACCAACCAAAACCTGTGCGAAATGCT
This sequence comes from Pseudoalteromonas sp. Of11M-6, assembly GCF_022347905.1. Classification (NCBI taxonomy): domain Bacteria; kingdom Pseudomonadati; phylum Pseudomonadota; class Gammaproteobacteria; order Alteromonadales; family Pseudoalteromonadaceae; genus Pseudoalteromonas; species Pseudoalteromonas sp. Of11M-6. Next base: position 60,377 of record NZ_JAKRFW010000003.1, read on the forward strand.
CTGGTTCTGCTTCTTGTTCATACGCAGTGATGCTCGACCAACTCTCGTCCGGCTCACTTTCTTCAATGAAGCCACGCTCTTCGCGATGTTCGTTGAACATATTAATATCGTGTTCTTCAAGATTATCCGGGGCCAACTCAAGGAAGATATCATATGCTTGGTGAGTGGCTTCTTCGATGCTACAAAGTCTCGCTGTCATGGACGCTAGCCTGTTGTTTTAAAGTTGGCGCAATGATAGCAAAATGAGGTAAAACATAAATACATAGTCGCGATAATCAAACAGAAAATAACGCTAAATGACGAACAAATTATCGGTAAAAGTTGAATGTTACGTCGCTTTTAAGTTATTACTCTAAAACTATCGCACAAAACCCGCAGGGAGCATCTCATCATGATTTTATTTTCCGAAGCGAACAACATCGCATTTGTGACCTTATCTCGACCAGAAAAACAAAACGCGCTATCTGTTGACATGTTTGTTGGTTTAGATAATGCGATAAAGAAAATTAGAAAAAGCAAATCAATTAGGGCTGTCGTTCTCCAAGGTGAAGGCGCACATTTTTGTGCTGGTCTAGATGTAAAAAGCGTGCTGAATAAACCTTCTGGGATCATCAAGCTACTGAAAAAATGGTTACCTGGCAATGCTAACTTGGTACAAAGAGTCGTACTCGGCTGGCAAACTTTGCCAGTTCCTGTCATTGCCAAGATCACAGGTAATTGTTTAGGTGGAGGCTGTCATATTGCATTAGGCGCAGATATTCGTTTAGCCGACAGCAGTGCGCAGTTTGCCATTATGGAAGCCAAATGGGGACTTTGCCCTGACATGGGCGGCAGCTTACTTTTGCCTGCCACAATGAACAAGGATAAGGCATTGCTAATGACAGTCCATGCACAGCGAATAGACGCCCAGCAAGCACTAAAGGACGGTCTCATTACCGAGATCTGTGATGATGTTGACGCTAGACTCTCAGAGTTACTCTCTCAATTTAGCGCACGCTCGCCAGATGCCATTGCAGCAATTAAGAAAGTGTATAATCGAGCCTACAACCAGCCCGCACGTATACTATTGTGGTTAGAAACGTGGTCACAAATTAAATTGCTCGCCGCTAAAAATACCAAAATTGCGATGAAGAATGCCTCTGTAGCTGATGAGAATAAAAAGCCATTTTTGCCTCGCATGAAGTGGTAACGCTAGGTTGAATGCTTGTTTGCCCAAAGTATAATGGCCATCGCAATACGAAAGCGTACAATTAGGCATCATACATGTTAGCGCCATTGCAGTGCTGAGGATTTACATTTAATGGTACACAGAGCGAAGTTGATATTACGATTTGCACTAGGCTTTGCCATCATTTTGGCGTGTCTCTTCAGCGCTAAATGGATTATTCAGCTTAGTGCTTTACAGATCCCTGCCGCCCTACTTGGCATGGTGTTTCTTGTCATACTCCTTGCCACAAAAATCATTAAAGTAGAATGGTTAGCCCCCGCAGCAGAGCCCATTTTAAAATATATGGCGCTGTTTTTTATTCCAGCGGGAGTGGGCTTGGTAGAGCATCTCAGTTTGTTTCAATCCCACTGGCTTATGCTACTGTTATTGCTAGTTGGTGTGCCAACAATAAGTCTTGTATTGTTAAGCCCTATCATTAAGAGCATCAAGTTTCGTGATTAATATGATTATGGCGTCAGCGCTCACTGTGCTGTTATTTTTTAGTGCACGCAAACTATATCAGCGTATCTCCTTACCGATATTAAACCCTGTGCTGATCTGCATTTTGGCCATTTCGGCATTTCTACTGTTCACGAAATTCGACTACAAGGTATATCAACAAGCAACGCTACCAATTCATTACTTGTTAGAGCCAGCTGTCGTTGCACTCGCTTACCCTTTGTATAAACAATTTCACCAAATTAAACCGGTATTTTTTGCATTGTGCTTAACCAGTTGGTTGGGTGTTTCACTGTCTACGTTAAGCGCTTTTCTTATCTGCCAGTTTTTTGCAGCCGATCCGCAGCTCTCAGCTTCAATGGCGGCCCTGTCGGTTACAACACCAATCACCTTACTCATTAGTGATTATCTCGGAGGGATCCCCGCTATTGCAGCGATTATGGTGATACTAATTGGTGTATTTGGTGGCGTGTTTGGACTACATATCTTGCACTGGTGTAAAGTTGACCATATGCAAGCGAAAGGCACTGCGCTTGGTGTTGCTTGCCATGCGATAGGCACAGCCGCAGCGATAGAGCATCACCCCATGGCTGGCGCTTTTGCTTCAGCGGCGATGACAATTACCGCCATGATAACTGCACTTTGGGTGCCTTTGTTTTATCATTGGTTGGCTACTCTAATTTAATAACTCGGGATACGACTGTGATCAATCAAGAAATCGAGCAAATAGAACACTATTACAACATTATTCGAGAGTATCTGGTGACGTACAGTTTCCAATTGCTCGCTGCGATATTCATCTTCCTTCTCGGTTTGTGGTTATCAAGAAAGCTGTCTAAAGCGACTGAAAACTTGATGCTAAAACACAATATCGATCCTGCTTTAACCAACTTTATTGGCAATGTGATCAAAGTGCTTATCATTGCCATGTTTGTGATTATTTCTCTTGGCAAGGTTGGCATCAGTATTACACCATTTGTTGCCGCCATCGGTGCCGCGTCTTTAGGTGCTGGTCTTGCGCTGCAAGGTATGCTGGCAAACTATGGCGCAGGGCTTGCCATCATTGCTACCCGCCCATTTGTGATTGGCGATACCATCAGCATCAAAGGGGTTAACGGCCAAGTTAAAATGATTGAGCTTGGACATACCACGCTCATCAACGAAGACAAAGTAGAGATCACTATCCCGAATAAACATGTGGTGGGAGAAATTCTCCATAACTCATTTGCAAACTCTCTGGTTAAAGGTGAAATAGGAATAGCTTATGATGCTGATTATCAAAGTGCATTAACGCTTATCAATCAAGTACTCGCTGATAATGCTAAGGTCAGTCAAGACCCTAAGCCGCAGGTGGGGATTGAGGAATTTGCCGACAGTGCAGTGATATTGAGTTACCGCTACTGGGTGCCTACGACTTCACTTATCGAAACTAAATTAGAAGTGAATAAAGCGGTGTTTGCCGCGATTAAAAATGCGGAAATCGAAATTCCATTCCCGCAACGAGTGGTTAAAATCATTCAGTGAGTAAACTCACTAACGGCTAGCCCCCTAGCCGTTATTCTACCCTCAGTTTTCATCAGGCTTTTCCATAGAAAAGCCACTGCGTAAATGAAGATCGCGCTGTGGAAACGGGATCTCGATTTGATATTTGCGAAAGGCATCATCGATAGCCCAGAGGTAATCAGAAACCAGTGCCGTTGGTCGCTTTACCTGCTCAGGTTGCACCCAAACTCCTAGCGTGAAATTCAAGCTACTATCACCAAACCCTGTCATCCATACCGTTGCTTCTCGCCCCGGCGTATTCAAGGTATATTGGACATTTTTGGCCGCTTCCAATGCGGCACGCTTCACCTTCTCTTTGTCGCTGCCGTAGGCCACCGAAAAAGGAATACGGAAACGACGATATTTATCTGACATTGTCCAATTGGTAATTGTATTTGACACCATTTCCGAGTTAGGAATAAGCAGGTCGACGTTGTCATTTGTACGGATCCAAGTTGAGCGCATGTGAATGGCTATCACTTCCCCCACCACCCCGTTGGTCAGCTCCACAAAGTCCCCGACTTTGACGGTTTTCTCTAGCAGTAACACCAGACCTGAGACAAAGTTATTCACCAGACCTTGTAGGCCTAAGCCAATCCCAACGCCGAGCGCACTGGCAACAAGCGCTAATTCAGTGATCTCTATTCCTAAGGCCGTCAGAGCAATAATAAGACCAATAAATAACACGATGTAGTGAATGATCCTGCCTATCACATAGGCTGAGGTATGCTGGATCACCCCTTGTCTTGACGCGAGACGATTAAATGCTAGTCGTAGGATCTTGGAGATCACCAAAGTCGCAACGATCACAGCGATAAATGAGAGTGCTTCTCCCACCTCTAATGAAAATTTACCTAATGAAAATAGCTTTTGGTCAAGCCACGGAATCTCTACGTCTATATCTATTGGTGCTTTTATCATGGTTATATTTTTTGTTATCTCGTGAAGTTAAGTGTGTGTGGCGAGCAGCAAAAATACAAGTTTTAAAGACGCCTAAATCATGCTTTGTTCAAGCTACTCGCTTGACCTTTTACAGGGCTCGTGACTAAATAAAGGACAAACAAATAACAAAAATACTACTGCGGATTGGTAAAATACGTCATGAAAAAGTCCCTACTCGCTTTAACCACTTGTCTCGCGCTTGCGTTGCCGGCTCATAGTCAATCGCTTGCGGACCTTACCACGCTCGAAGCACAAACCAAAATACAAAATCGAACTTTATCAGCAACGCAACTCACTGAGTTTTATTTAAAAAGGATTTCACAACTTGACGACAGTGGCCCTATGCTCAATGCCGTGATCACGCTCAATCCCAACGCTTTACAAGACGCTAAAAAGCTTGATGCCGAAATACTCGCGGGAAAATATCGAGGGCCACTTCATGGCCTGCCAGTTATTGTTAAAGATAATATCGACACCAGGGCGCCAATGGCAACAACCGCAGGCGCGCTCGCCCTGCAACACAACGTCAAAACCCAAGCTGCGCCGCTTATCATCCAGTTAGAACAAGCCGGCGCTATCATCCTTGGCAAAGCCAATTTAAGTGAATGGGCAAACTTTAAATCAAGTTTCAGCTCGAGCGGCTACAGCACGCTCGGTGGTCAAACCAAAAACCCGTATGTGTTAGACAGAACACCATGTGGTTCAAGTTCCGGCTCTGCTGTTGCCGTCTCCGCAGGTCTTGCACTGCTCGCTATTGGCACGGAAACTGACGGTTCTATTGTTTGTCCTTCAGCACATAATGGCGTTGTAGGTATTAAACCGACTGTCGGTTTGGTTTCTGGTGAAGGCATTGTTCCTATTAGTCATAGCCAAGATAGCGCTGGCCCTATGGCAAAATCGGTGATGGGCGCCGCCTTATTGCTCAATGCTATCGTTAGCGATGCAAAACAGCCGATTGATTTTACCCAAGGCTTAAATACTGCCAGTTTCAAAGGCAAACGAATTGCTATCACCAGTCATCTAGGTCAGTTTCCACCAGCAGTTCAAGCGGTATTTGCAAAAGCCGTTGCAACCATGAAAGCAAATGGCGCAGAAATAATTGAAGGGTTAGACTTACCTGAGCTGGAAGCTTTAGGCTCCGCCGAATTGGATATTTTGCTCTATGACTTTAAACATGATCTCAATGCTTACCTTGCCAAGACACCAGAGCAGGTAAAAGTAAAAAACCTAAACCAGCTCATCCAATTCAACCAGCAACATCCCTCCACCATTAAGTACTTTGATCAATATTTGATAGAGGAAGCAGCAAAGAAAGGCGATATCACAGAACACCGATATCAAGAAGCCCAAGCTTTGGTTAAAAAATTTGCCCGCCAACAAGGCATTGATAAAATAATACAAGAACATCGCCTTGACGCATTTATCGCACCAACGAATACCCCAGCTTGGAGTATCGATATCATTAACGGTGATAACTTCTCAGCCTCGTCGTCATCTCCCGCGGCGATTGCAGGATATCCAAGCATTACCGTACCGATGGGTTTTCATCACGAGCTACCGCTGGGTATTTCTTTCTTCGCTGAGGCTTATAGCGAAGCGAAATTAATCAAGCTTGCCTATGCTTTCGAACAGTTGACTAATGCACGCAAAGCACCTGAGTTTAAGGCGACATTAACGCCTTAAAAATAATAATAGTGTTATAAATAAAAATGCCTTCACACCGATTGATGTGAAGGCATTTTTATTTGCGTATCGTGTTGGTACCAAGAAGGTTAAGCTTTACGCCAAGTTGTTTTGCCCGCGCTATCTTCTAACACAACGCCTAAGGCAGTTAGCGCATCACGCGCTTCATCCGCTGCAGCCCAATCTTTATTTTCGCGAGCGCTGCGGCGCTTTTCAATCAATGCTTCGATTTGCGCTACTTCGTCGTCGTCTTGTTCACCTTGTAAGAAAGATTCAGGGTCTTGCTGCGCAATACCTAAGACTTCCGCGAGTTTCACAAGAATAAATGCATGCTCACCTGCAGCTTCTGCGTCACTCTCTTTTAAGCGATTCACTTCTTTTGATAATTCAAAAATCACTGGCAGTGCTTCTGGCGTGTTAAAGTCGTCGTTCATTGCTGTCTCAAAACGTTCAGCGTAAACATTACCTTTAAGCTCGACTTCCACCAGCTCAACGCCACGTAGTGCAGTGTAAATACGCTCAAGCGACGAACGTGCTTGTTCAAGGTTTTCTTGTGAATAGTTTAGCTGGCTACGATAATGACCATTGATCAAGAAATAGCGTACTGTTTCTCTATCAAAAGCTTTTAGCACTTCACGTACGGTAAAGAAATTGCCAAGAGACTTAGACATTTTCTCTTTGTTAACTTGTACCATGCCGGTGTGGATCCAGGTGTTCACATAACGGCCATTATTTGCGCAGCAAGATTGGGCAATCTCGTTTTCATGGTGCGGGAATTGCAAATCTGAACCCCCACCGTGAATATCAAAAAATTCACCCAAATGCTTTGAACTCATTGCGCTACATTCAATGTGCCAACCCGGACGACCTTCGCCCCACGGAGATTGCCACGCTGGCTCACCCGCTTTGGCTTTCTTCCACAATACAAAGTCGAGTGGATCATCTTTGTCTTGTGCGACCTCAACGCGTGCGCCCGCTTGTAGCATTTCTAAATCCTGCTGAGATAACTGACCATATTGCTCAAACGTTGAGACATCAAACAATACATCCCCATCCTTCGCAACGTAAGCATGGCCTTTTTCAATCAAGCGCGCGATCATCTCGATGATTTCGTCCATATGCCCTGTTACCGTCGGCTCAATATCCGCAGGTAGCATATTCAACGCAGTAAAGTCTTCATGCATGGCTTTGGTCATGCGAACGGTTAGATCATTAATCGACTCTTTGTTTTCCGCGGCGCGTTTAATGATTTTGTCATCCACGTCAGTAATATTACGCACATACGTGACGTCATAACCTAAATAACGTAAATAACGGTTCATTACGTCAAATGAAACGTAAGTGCGTGCGTGTCCTACATGACAGAAATCATAGATAGTGATACCACACACGTACATATCAACCTTGCCTTCTTTAAGCGGTTTAAAAGGGGCTTTTTGGCGAGTGAGTGTGTTGAAAATCTGCAACATGTAGTTTTCTTCCTAAGTACGGTTCATTTTTTAACAAAAGTGCTTTTAATCATACCACCTGCATAGCAGCGCCTCTAGATTTTAATAACAAATTACGGCAGTTTTTTGATTTTTTACGCTGATTTTTAAGGAATGCTTTTTCACAAAAGCCCAGTTGATATAAAATAGGATTTTATCATTCAACACGATGGACACTAACATGGTTGTTTTAGAAACAAATCACGGCGAAATCCGTATTAATCTTTTCGCTGACAAAGCGCCTGAAACGGTAGCTAACTTCCTAAACTACGTAAACAGCGAGTTTTATAACGGTACTATTTTCCACCGTGTAATCGACGGCTTTATGGTTCAAGGTGGCGGATTCGCATCGGGTATGGAGCAAAAGCCAGTTGAAGCACCGATCAAAAACGAAGCTAACAACGGTGTTGCAAACAAAGTGGGTACCCTAGCAATGGCACGTACGCCAGATCCACACTCTGCAACTGCACAATTTTTTATCAATGTTAACGACAATGACTTCCTTAACTTCTCTAGCGAAACATCGCAAGGTTGGGGTTACTGTGTATTCGGTGAAGTTGTTGAAGGCATGGACGTAGTAAATAAGATTAAAGGTGTTGCTACTGGTTCTTCTGGTTTCCACCAAGACGTACCGCTTGAAGATGTGATCATCGAAAAAGCATACGTTGCTGAGTAATATCCTACTTTTTATTCAAGGCCAGTATTTATGCTGGCCTTATTAGTTTTGAGGTCCCATGGGTAAAACCTATTTTATCGCCGACTTGCATTTAACCGAGCACCGCACTGATATCACCGACGCATTTTTCGCTTTTCTCGACCATCATATGACCGCTGATGTCGACGCTTTATATATTCTGGGTGATTTTTTTGAAGTGTGGATTGGAGACGATGAAAAAGACCCCTACGCCCTGAGTATTGCACAAAAACTGCGAAGCTTGAGTCACCTCGGCATTCAAGTATTTTTTATTCACGGTAACCGTGATTTTTTAATCAAACAGGCCTTTGCTGACGAATGCCAAATGACTTTGCTACCTGAACAAGCGGTGATAGATCTATACGGCACACCAACGGTGATTTTGCACGGCGACGAGATGTGTACACAAGACGAAGCCTATCAAAAGTTTCGCAGGAAGAGCCGCGGCTGGTGGTGGCCAAGGCTGATGCTTGCTATGCCACTTTGGTATCGTCGCAGAGTCGCTGCAAATGCAAGACGTAAGAGCATTGAAAACCAAAAAGGCAAGCCCCTCGAGATTCTAGATGTCACCGAAGAAGCAGTGGCAGACATGTTCGCAAAACATGGCGTAGACAATATGATCCACGGCCACACCCACAGACCAAAAGTGCACACCTACCAAGATGGTAAGGTACGCACTGTGCTTGGCGATTGGTATTCACAAAGCTCATATATCGTCGTTGACGAAAGTGGTAAACAGCAGCTCCTTTGCCATCCTTTTGAATAAATTTAGTGCTTAAATAGGCGCACCTGAGTGAAACTTGAAATCGGGGTCCGGTGAGCTGATAAGCTCGTTTTCCACTTGCTGAAATAGTTTAATGCGCCCAGCTACATCACAGCGCTTAGGATTGGTTGCGTTGGCAACTTGATGCGCCAAATCAATATAGTCTTGGTAATGTCTAGCTTCAGAGCGCAATAGCGACACATAAAACTTAGCAATTTCTTGATCTAAGTGTGGCGCAAGTTTAGCGAAACGTTCACATGAACGAGCCTCAATGTAAGCACCAATGATCAGTTTATCAACCAGAGCTGCGGGTTCATAAGTGCGAATGTGTTTGATCATTCCAGACGCATAGCGAGATGCTTGTACGTACTCAACGGGAATATCACGTGCCCTTATGATTTCTAGCACCTGTTCAAAGTGATGTAGCTCTTCTTTGATAAGCCTCACCATCTTACTCAAGATATCTTGATTGTAAGCATATTCAGGTCGTGCAGTTAACTCACCAATCAATTCATTTTTACTGCCTGAAAACTCGCCATCACCAACACTGCGATAAATAAAATCTTCGTAAGGTTGCAACCAACTTAACAATGTTTTTGCAGACGCATCATCTATTGCATATTTACGAATTAAGAAGGCCGCGCTTTGTGCCGCTTTTAACTCACAATGCATATGATCGATAAGCAACAATGGTAAGTGCTCGCTTTGTTTTGCTTTTTCAATCCAAGCTTGCGGGGTTTCACAACCTAAAAATTGGTTAATAGGCGCAAGTAAATCTGTGTACTTTTCTAACATAACAACAAAAGACTAATGTGTTTGCGCCATTTTATCATAACTTCTCGCTGCAAGGTGCACCACAAGGCTATTCCCCAAGAAGTTTTAGATCATTCTGAAAATAGTAATATTGCTATTCAACTACATTTTCTTGACAAAAATTAACTCATCTCTCATAACTTAATTGAATTGTACAAAAATAGTACAAACCTATATTTGAGGGGCTAACTATGATCTTTAATCATCTATGGGGCTTATATGCTCACCCGCACGAAGAGTGGCAAACAATTGATAACCGTCACGAAAGTATGTTTTACAGTTTGTCACATATTGCACTTGTTGCGCTGATCCCAAGCATTATGGGGTATTATTCTTCGGTCTACTTAGGCTGGAGTGTTGGTACTGGGGATGCTGTCTATTTAACTCATGAGTCGGCAATATTAATTGGTGTTGCAATGTACTGCGCATTAATTGCAGGCGTCTTTATTCTGGCGTATCTCGCCCACTGGATGGCCATCACTTTTGGCTCAACACCGACCTATACACAGACTCTAGAGTTATCGGCTTACACGGCAACACCAATGTTTATGTCGGCATTTGCGGCATTTTATCCTGAGCTTTGGTTTGTCGTATCGGTTGGGATGGTTGCACTGGCGTACTCCGTTTATCTGCTTTATACGGGCGTGCCTATTCTTATGCATATTCCTGAAGAGCGCGGTTTTATTTATGCCAGCTCGGTTGTGACTTGTGGCCTAGTGCTGTTAGTCATCATTCTTGCTGCAACCGCTATCTTGTGGACTAATGGCATAATTAGCCCTACGTTTACGTAGCCTGAGGGTGGGATAAAAATAGATTAATCTATGTCTGCTAACGCTAGTTGTATTTGCTTGGAAAATGAAAAGACGAACGTTTTCTTGGCTTTTATCCTAAATGATGAATAAAAACGGCGCTTGTTTAGCGCCGTTTTTATTTTGTAGGTCGAAATATGACATGGGGTTGTCGATATTTGTCGACATAAATGTCGACCTACTGTGCTGCGAATACTTCGTCAGTTTTAGCGGCACAAATAAAATCGTTTTTATGAAGACCTTTGATAGAGTGGCTCCACCACGTTACCGTCACTTTACCCCATTCGGTAAGTAAACCTGGGTGATGGCCTTCTTCTTCAGCCATATCGCCCACCTTGTTTGTGAACGCAATTGCTTGTTTAAAGTTTTTAAACTTGTAAACACGCTCAAGCTGCATAATACCATCGCGTACCTCAGGTACCCAATCAGGGATCTGTTTGATCAGAACCGCTAGTTCTTCATCTGATACTTTAGGCGCATCCGCACGACACGCTTCACATTTTTGTGCACTTAAATCAGACATTGATAATTCCTTAACTTGCTAGTTTTTCTTTTGGCGGAAACTTAGGTTCAAATAACCCTAGCTCTTTTGCTTGTTCAACCTGCGACATGATATCCATTTTAGAGATCTCAAATAAGTCGTTGATTGAGTTAATTGTATAGTAAACAGGTTGCATAATGTCGATGCGATAAGGTGTACGTAACACATCTAACACTTTAAGCGGATTAATTTCTGGTTTGTCAGAGTAAACATATTGAGTCTCACCTGGGCTTGACAGCACACCGCCACCATAGATACGTAGACCTTGCTCAGTTTGCATTAAACCGAACTCGACGGTAAACCAGTATAAGCGTGCAAGGTATACGCGATCTTTCTTCTCAGCGGCATAGCCTAGCTGACCATACTTGTGTGTAAACTCGGCGAATGCTGGGTTTGTTAGCATTGCACAGTGGCCAAAAATCTCATGGAAGATATCTGGTTCTTGCAAGTAATCAAATTCTTCTCTTGAGCGAATAAAGGTCGCTACAGGAAACTGTTTGTTGGCAAGTAATCGAAAGAACTCATCAAAATCAATCAGTGCCGGCACTGGTGCTACCTGCCAACCCGTTTCTTTCGCTAGTGCTTCGTTTAATTCACTTAGTTGTGGAATGCGGTCTTTTGGTAAGTTAATTTTCTCAAGGCCCGCCAAATATTCATCACAGGCTTTGCCTTCGATACACGCTAGCTGACGTGCAACTAACTCTGACCAAATTTGGTTCTCTTCATCTGTCCAAGCAATAACGCCATTTTCATCTGGCTGCTTAGATACATATTTACTTGCTTTAGCCATTTTACATTCTCACTTACTTCACCCCGAGTTTATGATCTTGCAATTTCAATTGCCGTCCTGTTGATGGTTCGGAGCGCTTCAACTTGTGACTTTGATACTAAGTAAAAGTGAAGGAAAGTTTAATAGTGCGCACGTTTATCACATTTCGCACAACAAGCATTTTCGTAAACTATAAAATACACACCTGTAAAAATAAAATTACATACATAATAAAAAGGGGCTAAACCCAGCCCCTTTGTAAAAATTAACTTACAGCTATATTTTATCAAACGCCTGCTTAAGATCGTCAATAATGTCTTCTACGTCTTCAAGCCCCACTGAAATCCGAATTAGTCCATCAGAAATTCCCGCAGCTAACCTTTCCTCTTGTGTATAAGGAGAGTGTGTCATTGATGCCGGATGTTGAATGAGCGTTTCCGGATCACCTAGACTTACCGCTAACGTACACAGCTCGGTCGCATTGATAAATTGTTCACCCTGCTCTAGCGAGCCGTTGATTTCAAAAGCAATTACCCCACCAGCCCCTTTCATTTGTTCACCCAGAAATTGGTAACCAGGATGCGAAGGTAAACCAGGGTAGTAGACTTTATTCACTATAGGGTGCGCTTCTAGGAACTCTGCTACCGTTTGTGCGCTTTGACAGTGGCGTTGTACACGCAAAGCTAAGGTTTTCAACCCTCGATTGATTAACCAAGCATCATGAGGACTGATTGTAGCGCCAATGTCTTTTAACACGGTTAATTTGATAAGTTCTATGTGCTCTTTTGAACCGCACACGAGCCCTGCTACCACATCTCCATGACCATTTAGGTACTTGGTTGCGCTATGCACAATAAGATCAGCACCATAATTCACAGGCTTTTGTAAAAGCGGCGTCATGAAAGTATTGTCAACGACAAACAAGAGCTCGTGCTGTTTAGCGATCTCCCCTAACATTTTCAGATCTAATACCGTCATGTTGGGGTTGATTGGCGTTTCAGCAAACAATAGTTTTGTATTTTCCTGTACCGCATCACGTAACGCTTGTTCATCGGTTAAGTCAACAAATGACACCTCAATACCGAATTTAGGCAACATATGCGCAAATAGTGCGAAGCTACAGCCATACAATGCGCTTGATGCAATCATATGGTCGCCTTGCTGTAAAAAGCTCAGCACCGATGCGGAAACGGCACCCATACCAGTGGCGGTCGCCGCAGCATCTTCCATTCCCTCGAGTCGAGCTACTTTTTCTTCTAGCTCTCGCGTCGTAGGGTTGCCTAAGCGAGTATAGATATAGCCGGGCTCTTCACCGGCAAACCTTGCGGCTCCTTGCGCTGCGTCTTTAAAGTGGAATGTTGAGGTTTGATACAAAGGAGCTGTTAACGCCCCATGTGGGTCGTCAAAATGATTGGGTCCGTGAATACACTGACTGTCATCTCTTAATTTTTTCATACTTGCCTGCTGATTTTATTATTGCCAACCAAATAAACATGGTAGTGAATTGATTAGCGTCGTTTTTGTGTAATAACCAATATGTAGGGCAGTTTAGAATAATAGACAAGCATGCCAGATGGGGAGACGGCTAGTTCACTTATTGTGACTAGCCAATTTTACTTAAAGAGGTGTATAAAATTGTTGCCGCTTAATCTTTTTTGCTACGCCTTAATAGCACATCAACGACTGAGCTAATCGCATTTTTTAAAAGACTTTGTTTGTGCTCCAAGCGTGGCAATGGTCGACAAAGTTCCATCGCCTTATAGCCCAAGCGGGCTGTGAATATCCCAGCACTTAGGCCCTGTGCCGAACGGGTAGAAAGCTTGCCAAGTAATTCAGCCCCCACACTGGTCGCAGCAAGGTCGCTTACCAGTTCACTTGCGCCAACAAATACCATTTGCTTCAACAACATTTTATACAAGGTGATGCGGCTACGATACGCTAATCGAATACCATAATGTTTGCTGATCTTTTCCACCAGCACGACTCCGCGCCAAAGCACCGCCAGCATATCCACAAGTGCAAGTGGACTTAAAGCAACTAAGAGCGCCGATGTTGTTGCATGCTCCTGAATTAGCTTTTTAGCTTCAGCATCTTGGCCTCGGAGCAAAGTTTTTTCATATAAAGTGATGACTTCTTTGTCTGTGTGGTGAGGCTGTAACGCCTCTTCAAATGCGGCAACCTTTTGCTCTGGATGCGCTTTTAATAGTGGCCCAAGCCAAGCTCGCGCCTCGCCAATTTGGTCACTCTGTAATAAGCGCAGGGCATCATGCTTAATTTGCTGATGTTGTTTTAGCTTGCTAAGTGCGATGACTTCCGAAAATAAGAACTTAAATAGCGCAAGTAAACCAAGAGACAACACGGTGGTGTATAGACTAAACAGCAGAATATTTTGCTCATAGCTCTCTATCAAGGTCAGTGCTGCTTCCACAATGATAAGTATTAATAGCGCAAGCAAAAAGCACTGCTTAAACCCAAATCGCCAAGGCGATTCGTAAATACGTTCAATTTTCGGTAACTCGGGTTCAGGCACAGCATCAAGGCTTTCACTCACAACCAGCTCGTTGCCGAGAACTTTGCCTTCACCACCCAAATGTTGAGACTCATCTTGGCGTTCAGTATCGATGTTTAAGCGCCTACCCGAGCCTTGGTAAGATTTTGTCTGATCTGTCATCTTAATTTATCTCCAATTAAGAACTGCAAAGCATGATCAAGCCTGATATGCGATAAGTTTCCTTGCCTCGCAGGTAGCGGCTCAAACGCTAAAAACTCAAACCCATTTTGAGGCCAAGCCTGCGCTTTTGGAACGTGATCAGGCGGGGTTGGTGGCACATAATTAATAAACTGCTGCTCGCCGACTGGCTTGCCGTAGATACATTGCACATGTTGCGTCCCCTCTTTCACCGCTCTCGCCTCAACACTTCTCACCGAAGAAAGAGACATCGTGTCCACGGTTACCCCATTGAAGCGCAGCTCATTGGCGCTGTCCACCAGCATTTCATTTAACAACCTTGTCAAATTGGTCTGCTGCTCGTTCAAAACGCCATCACATTTGTTGGCGGCAAATAGCACCTTATCTATTTTTGGGTTAAATAAACGAGACAAAAAGCCACTTTTACCATGAGAAAACATGGCGAGGATCTGCTTTAACGCAACTTCTTGCTCCTTCAGTGTGTCATAGCCATCACTTAAACTACCCAATAGATCAACTAACACGACTTGGCGGTCAAACTGACAAAAGTAATCTTTGTAAAAAGGTGCGACGACTTGCTTTTTGTAGGCTTCAAAACGCTCCACAAGCTGTTGATATTGTGAATGCTCGGTAATGTCGTTTGGGTGAACTTGTACCGGGAAAAACAGCAATATTGGCGCTCCCTCAAGGTCACCTGGGATCAACGCTCTGCCAGGTTGCAAGTTAGATAAACGAGTGTCCCGCTGCAACTGCGCTAAAAGCGCATGGTAACTTTGTGCAAGCATTTTCAGCTTACTTTCATCCACCGCTTCCGTCCCATCAAACTGCTTGAGGAGCTGTAAAAACGTTTGTGCAAATGGCTGGTATTTAGGCTTATTTAATAATGCAAATTGCTGCTCACACCACTCGGGAAAAGTCATTTTAAGTAGCGGCAAGTCCATTAACCATTCACCTGGGTAATCATATAGTTCAAGGTATAGTGTATGGGTTTGCGCTAAGTGCTGTTTGAGTCCGCGTTCACTATGATACCTAAACGCCAGTGTTAAGGTGTTGATACGTTTGGTTGACGCAGGCCATGTTGGCGGCTCTTCCAACAAACAAGTTATCGCTTGCTGATAGTCAAAAGTTGGTACCGCCAGTGCCTTCTGCGGCTCAGGACGACACGCAACAAGACGACCTTCACTCACGACATCTAAAAACGGTAAGTTGTCGGTGCTCGTTTGGGTAGTCAGGTGCTTGATAAGAGCCGTGATAAATGCGGTTTTCCCGCTGCCACTAAACCCGGTTACGGCAAGCTTTATATGCTTATCAAAAGAGCGGTGGAGCGTTTTTTTGGCTTGTTGTTTTAACTTATCTAGGGAAGATGGGGTTCGAAAACGTGACGTAGTCATAAGTAGAAAAGTGCCCCTCAAGAAAATGCCAAGGCGGCCAATACCGCCTTATAGCTTGTCAATTTCTCTGCTAACCGTAAATTCAGGGGAAGTTACGTAGCGTTCCATGTTCTGAATGCGACCATCAAGTCGTGATAATCTGTCTTTTAGGTCGTAAAGTGCCTGTCTTGGCGGCTCGCCTTTTTGCCACACCTTAAACTTCACCGATACTTTATCTTCATCTTTTGCATCAGGTGAACGGTTTGGCGTCACTTCACGTTTATCTAAAATAAACCAGCATGCCACATACACGACGATAAATAATGGACCACCTGATAATAGCACGGCTGTGATGAATAAGATCCTAACAAGCCATAACTCCATGTTGAAGTAATCGCTAAGACCTGCGCATACCCCAGCTATCTTGCCGCGACTTGGGTCACGATATAGCTCTCGCTTTACTCTACTCATAACTTGCGTCTCCATTGTGGTGACTCTTGGTCAAGTAAAGCTTCTAACGTTTCAACACGATCTGCCATTTTTTCTGCCTTGCTGGCTAATTCGATAAGCTGACGATGCTCGTGTTCACTTAACCCTTGGCTTACCTGCTTTTTGCTACGGTAGTGCAAAATCAACCAAAGTGGTGCCACGATGACCATAAAAATAATCAACGGAGCCATTAAAACTTCTGCGTCAAACATAATCTTCTCCTGCCTTCAACCTGGCTGTTATTATTGTAGTTGGTTAGCACCTACCCTGACAGTAGGTGCGACTATTTTCACTTTTCAGCCATTTTCTTTTTCAGCTGTTCAAGCTCATCGTCAATCTTTTCGTTCTTTTGCAGATCAGCAATCTCATCCGCTAAAGATTTCTTACCTAAATCGTAAGATTCGATTTGCGACTCTAGGCCATCGATTTTGCTCTCATAACGCTCAAAGCGATTTAGGGCATCATCTACTTTACTGCTGTCGAGTGCCTTTTTCACCTCTAAACGAGATTCTGCTGAGCGCTGACGTAGTACAATCGCTTTTTGGCGCGCTTTTGCGTCGGCCAGTTTATCTTGTAATGTACTGACTTCTTGCTGCAGCTTTTCAATGTGCGTGTCTACATGCTCTAGCTCTTTTTCAAGGGCTGCAACATCTTCCGCAGACTTTTGCTTTTCAAGTAAAGCAGCACGTGCTAAATCTTCACGTTCCTTACTTAGTGCAAGCTCTGCTTTGGTTTGCCAATCATCTACCTGTGCTTTTAGCTGATCTAGACGGCGTGTTAACTCCTTTTTCTCAGCGAGTGTTTTTGCTGAGGTCGATCTTACTTCGACTAGTGTATCTTCCATTTCTTGGATAATTAGGCGAACCATTTTTTCTGGATCTTCGGCTTTATCCAAAATAGCATTGATATTAGAATTCACTATGTCTGCAAAACGAGAAAAAATTCCCATAGTGGTTACCTCTTTGGTTAATAGCTAAATTGCTTACTTCTATGTATCAAATAGCTTGCCAACTTTAACAAAATTAAAAACATAATAAAATCATAAGGTTATTTTATTTTTAAAAAACCTTTAGTTATCACTTTTTTTAAAATACACTAGTTATTAGTAAAAACCACTAAGAGTTAGGCAATATGAGCCGTTTTCGCCAACAGGATAATTTATTAGGCCAATCTGACAGCTTTTTAGCTGTGCTAGACAAGGTTTCACAGCTCGCTCCTTTAGAAAAGCCCGTGCTTATTATTGGCGAGCGTGGCACAGGTAAAGAGTTAATTGCGGCACGTTTGCATTATCTCTCAGAGCGGTGGGATCAGGAATACGTCAAACTAAACTGTGCAGCCCTAAACGAAAACCTTTTAGAGAGTGAATTATTTGGTCACGAGAGCGGTGCCTTTACTGGTGCAAGCAAGCGCCATGAAGGTCGATTTGAACGCGCTAACAGTGGCACACTGTTTTTGGATGAGTTAGCTAATACCTCTGCGATGGTGCAAGAAAAGCTCTTGCGTGTAATTGAATACGGTGAGTTCGAGCGAGTTGGCGGCAAGCAAACCGTAAAAGTAGATACTCGACTGGTATGCGCTACCAATGAAGACCTCCCCACTCTTGCCGATGCTGGAGAGTTCAGACACGACTTATTGGACCGCCTCGCATTTGACGTCATCACCTTACCGCCATTAAGAGCGAGAAAAGAAGACATCTTATTATTGGCCGAACATTTTGCAATAAATATGGCTCGGGATTTAGGATGGGAGTTATTTAGCGGCTTTACCCGCAAAGCCATCGAGAAACTGCTTGATTACCCGTGGCCCGGTAATGTACGAGAGCTCAAAAATGTGGTGGAGCGTAGTTTATATCGTCATGGGAGTGACCAAATTCCGGTTCATGATATTGTGTTTGACCCCTTTGCCAGCCCATTTAGGCCGAGTCAACGGATCAAAGCGCCAAATGCCCAGCCAACAACTGCAGCCACTCATAAAGTTGAGCCTTTGCCTGCAGCGCAACCGAGTAACGAACAACAGGCAGATCCTGCCCTCGAATTCGACTTCCCTTGTGATTTAAAATCGCTTTCCAACGACTATGAAATCACAATGCTGCAAAAAGCACTTGAATTTAGTCAATTTAATCAAAAGAAAACTGCACAAAACCTTGGTTTGACGTATCATCAACTTAGAGGTTATTTGAAAAAATACAACCTACTGGACCAAAACCAAAAACAAGAGGCATAGTGGTGCGTAAATTGTTTTTTGGTGTGCTGTGTACCGCTTTATTTGGCTGTACGGATCAGACGCCAAATAAAGTGAATGATAAGTCACAAGGCTTAGTATATTGTGCAGAAGCGAACCCTGTGTCATTTAATCCACAAGTGACCACAACAGGGTCTACGATTGATATTATTGCCAATCAGCTTTATGACACCTTGATCAGTATTGATCCTGAAAGCGGCGAATTCTTACCTGAGTTGGCAACGTCTTGGCAGGTCAGCGATGACGGTAAATCTTTCACTTTTACCCTGAGGGATGATGTCCAATTTCACGATACCCTCTACTTCACACCAACAAGAAAAATGAATGCCGATGATGTGGTATTCTCATTTAACCGTTTATTTGATGTTTACAATCCGTACCACTTTGTTGGTGATGCAAATTATCCTTATTTTCAAAGTATTGGACTCGACCAACTGATCCGCCAAGTAAAAAAAGTGGATGAACATACCGTTCGCTTTGATCTGTTCAACGCGGAAAGTAGCTTTTTATCCAATATCGCCACAGACTTCGCTGTCATTCTTTCTAAAGAATATGCCGATCAGCTTATACAGCTTGAACATAAGCAAGATTTTGATCAAAAGCCCGTAGGCACAGGTCCGTATAAGTACCGTGAATTTTTACGTGATAACCTGATCCGATATTATCGCCATGAGCATTACTGGAAACACCCGGTATACATGGAACAATTGGTCTACGATATCACCACCAATGGCACTAGCCGCATCGCAAAAATGCTAACTAAAGAATGTGATATTACGGCGCACCCCAGTGCTACCCAGCTCACCGTGCTTGAGCAAAGAAAAGACATAGAAGTTGAAAAGGCCGCAAATCTGAATATAGGCTACTGGGCATTCAACACCGAAAAGCCACCATTTGATAATCCGCTAGTCCGCAAAGCGCTTGCGCACAGCATAGATTTTGAAAAAATCATGCAAGCGGTATTTTACAACAATGGGATTTTAGCCCGCTCAATGCTTCCCCCTTCTTCATGGGCATTTGAAGCGCAACAAAAAATGCCAACATATGACCCTGAAAAAGCCAAAGAGTATTTGAAACAGGCTGGTCTTGAGGATGGTTTTTCCATGACCTTATGGGCCATGCCGGTGTCGCGAATTTACAATCCTAACGCGCGGAAAATGGCAGAGCTTATTCAACGTGATTTACGTGATATTGGCGTCAATGCCAGGATCGTTGAGTACGAATGGAATACCTTTATTGAACGCGTTGGCCGCCATGAGCATGATAGCGTGTTGTTAGGCTGGGCAGCAGATACACCTGATCCAGACAATTTCTTCAGCCCATTATTGAGCTGCACTGCAACATTTAGTGGCAAAAACCCTTCCAACTGGTGTAATCCGGAGTTTGACTTATTGCTCACTCAAGCGTTAGACACCAACAATATGGAAGAAAGAAAATACTATTATCAGCAAGCACAAAAAATGGTCATTGAGCAACTGCCTCTCGTTCCAATTGCGCACGGGCTAAGGTTCCAAGCAACTAGCTCTGATATCAAGGGCGTCTCATTACGTCCATTTGGTGGTATTTCGCTCGCTGAGGCAAGGAGAGACTAACATGTTCGCAAAATATGCTTATCGACGACTGAGCTTGCTTTGCTTTATGTTGTTTACCCTAACGATATTTACTTTCGCCCTCAATTACCTGTTTCCTGGTGAGTTGATCACTAACTTCAGTGGTGAAGTCAACTCGAGTTATGCCCAAACGCAAGCGCTAGTTGAAAAATACCGTATCGAAGAAAATATCTTTGTGCAATATGGCGCGTTTATGGCTCGTATGTTTGAAGGCGACTGGGGTTTATCTTTATCATCGGGGCAGCCCGTGCTTTCTCATGTGAAACATCTATTTCCAGCAACGCTTGAGCTGTGTTTATATGCTTTGACGGTTGCAGTCTTGATTGGTGTACCAAGTGGAGTAATAGCCAGCGCTTATCATAAAAAGTGGCCAGATAAGCTCATTAACTCATTAAGCTTGATGGGATTTTCCATTCCAGTTTTTTGGTTAGCCCTGCTGCTTATTATGGCATTTTGTCTGGGCCTTGGGCTTTTCCCCATGTCCGGTAGAATTGGCTTACTTTATGAAATACAGCCCGTTACTCATTTTATTCTGATTGATATTTATCTTGAAGATTTTCCCTATGGTGGTGCCGCATTTTGGGATGCACTTCATCATTTAGCGCTGCCGACAATTGTGCTGGCTATGTACCCAACGACAGTTTTGATCCGCTTTACTCGCGACTCTATGCTCGAAGTCCTCGACCAGAACTATATTAAAACAGCTAGAGCAAAAGGCCTTAATCGCAGCCAGCTTATCATCCACCACGCGCTGAGAAATGCGCTGCTTCCAGTGATAAAACAAATTGGTCTCCAATTTAGCACGCTCATCACACTTGCGATGATCACTGAGGTGATATTCTCTTGGCCTGGGATCGGTCGATGGTTAATTGAAAGCATCTATCAACGTGATTTCCCCGCCATCCAAGGGGGACTGCTCGCGGTGTCTTTCTTTGTTATCATTGCCAACATGTTGTCTGATTTTATTCACTCGATACTCGATCCGCTCGCAAGGAATCAGGCTCATGGCAAAGTTTAATCTATTTACCGAAGAGTCTAATCGCTCACCTTTATTTAGGTTATGGCGTAAATTCCGCTCAAACCACGTTGCGCTAGTGGGTTTATGGCTGTTTGTTGCTCTGACGGTGTTGGCTTTAACAGCGCCGCTGATCGCGCCCTATGGTGTTAACCAGCAGCATGCTGATGCCCTGTTGCTACCACCTTCTTGGCATGACGATGGCGATGTGCGCTTTATACTCGGTACAGATGATTTAGGGCGAGACATCTTATCGCGCTTAATGAATGGAGCAACCTACACGTTTGGTTTATCTATCATTGCAGCCTTGGTTACCACGGCGCTCGGCGTCGTACTTGGTACGCTTGCTGGCGCCAGTCGAGGCTTAAAATCCAGCTTTCTTAATCACTTATTGGATATTACGCTCGCCATTCCTTCGTTACTGCTGGCCATTATCATCATTGCTATATTGGGGCCAGGTTTGATGAATACAGTGTGGGCGATTATCTTCGCGCTATTGCCACAATACATCCACTCGATCAGAAACTTAGTGGTCACTGAGCTGAGTAAAGACTATATCATCGCCTTTAAGCTTGATGGTGCAACACGCTGGAAACTGCTCGTCCGTGGCATACTGCCTAACATTTACGAGCATATCGTGGTTATCTTCACCATGGCGCTGTCGACTGCTATTTTGGATATTGCGGCACTTGGTTTCTTAAAGCTCGGTGCGCAGCCTCCATCGACCGAATGGGGTGCTATCCTCCAAGAAAACTTAAGTTTAATTTATCTCGCGCCTTGGACTGTAGGCCTCCCAGGTGTATTGCTTTTTTTGGCAGTACTGTCTACCAACTTGGTTGGTGATGGACTGCGTGAAGCGCTGAAACAACGTAAGGCAGATTAATGCAATTACTAGACATTAAGAACCTCACCATTGAACTACGTACCGAAGACGGTGTTATTCGCGCGGTTGATAAGGTCAACCTTAGCCTTAAAGAAGGCGAAGTTCATGCACTTGTCGGTGAGTCTGGCTCTGGTAAAAGTCTGATCGCCAAAGCCATTGTAGGGGTACTCAATCAGCGCTGGACAGTAACCGCAGACCGCATGCACTGGCGTGGCGTTGACCTTATGCGTTTATCTTCAGAAAAGCGCAGAAAGCTCGTCAGCCAAGATATTGCGATGATTTACCAAGAGCCAAGTCGAAGCCTTGACCCAACCGCTACCATTTTCGACCAAGTCGCGGAATCTATTCCCGATAGCGTCTTAAAAGGTGGCTTTTTTGGTCGTAGAAAAGCACGAAAAGAAAAGGTCCGAGCGCTATTGCACAAAGCTGGGATCCGAGACGATAAAAAGATCTGTAGCAGTTACCCACATGAGCTTTCTGAGGGGATGTGCCAAAAAATCATGATTGCGATGGCCATCGCCAGAAGCCCAAAACTACTTATTGCCGATGAGCCAACCACCGCACTTGAAAGTACCGCCCGCGCGCAAGTATTTCGATTGCTCAAGGCATTAAACCAGCTTAAAAACATGTCGATATTAATGATTTCGCATGAGCTAGAAGAGATCTCCGACTGGTCCCACGCAATGCATGTGCTCTATTGCGGACAGATGGTTGAAGCAGGTCCTACTCAGGCCATTTTTAAACAGCCATTACATCCCTACACCCAAGCGCTAGTTAAGAGTTTACCTGACTTTGGTCAAGGGCTCGGCCATAAAGAAGCATTTTATGCCTTGAAAGGCACTATTCCCCCATTACAGCATTTACCCATCGGATGCCGCTTGGGGCCGAGATGCCCTCAAGCACAAAAAGAATGTGTCGTCACGCCAAGACAAAGTCGCTCGCATGGCCATAGTTATGCTTGCCACTTTCCGTTAATTAAGGTGAAGCAAAAATGCAACCCGTCTTAAAAGTACAGTCCTTAAACAAGTCCTACACTTCTCGTCAAGGGCTGTTCAGACGCCGCTCGATGCAGGTACTCAGAGATGTGTCGTTTGCGCTTGCTCCCGGACAAACCCTCGCAATCATAGGCGAGACTGGCTCTGGTAAAAGTACGCTCGCCAAAGTACTTGCCGGTGCCGACATGGCAGACTCAGGACAAATATTACTAAACGGCCAAATTGTAGAAGACGCTGGTATTCGCAATCATGACTGTCGTACTATTCGCCTTATCTTTCAAGACCCAACTCGCTCGCTCAACCCGGGTCTCACCATTGGGGATATGCTTGATGATTGTCTACAATACAATACTGAACTCACCGAAGAGCAGCGTTATAAGAAAATCCGCATCACACTCAGCCGCGTCGGGCTACTTGGCGAACACATAGACTATTATCCTCATATGTTTAGTGGCGGGCAGTTACAGCGGGTTGCCTTAGCGCGGGCCCTTATTTTAGACCCAAAAGTGCTGGTATTGGATGAAGCGTTGTCATCATTAGACCCATCCGTACGCGCGCAAACCGTAAATCTGCTGCTAGAGCTACAAGCAGCAACGGGACTTGCGTACGTGCTTATCACACATCATTTGAGTTTGGTTCGTCACATGAGTGATGAGATTTTGGTATTAAATCGCGGTAAAGTCGTCGAATATGGCGAAACCGAACGTGTGTTCAATACTCCAAAATCTAAAACCATGCAGAAGCTGCTATCTGCTTAATTTCGCGGGGAATAAGTAATGGATTTTAGTGCCCATCTGTTATTTTTCTTCTCACTTATCGGGGTGTTTAATGGCTTTATTCTCAGCGCCCTACTGCTAATAAAATTTCAGGAGGCAAAGGCACTGCGCTGGGTGTCGGTGCTCCTCATTTTACTCTGTATTCGAATTGGTAAATCAGTCCTTTTTTACTTTAACCCAGAGCTGGATAAAACGATCCTGCAAATAGGTTTGAGTGCCTACTTTTTGCTTGGTCCCTGCCTGCTTAATTTTGTACTTGCAAGCTACAGTAAAACCAAAAATCGTTATCTAACAATGCACTTTTTGGCATTAAGCGGTTTTATTATTGGATTTGGTATACTTATGCCCTATCAGCTTCACCCTGAAATTTGGCAAATGTGGGGTTACAAAGGCACATCCTATTTTTGGCTAGGTTATTTACTGATAAGTTCTTATACTTTTTATCGTCTAGCTATAGGCAAAAGCGCCAATGGCAACGCTGAGTTTCATCTTACTTTGGTTGTGATCTGCGGTTGCTGGCTCATTTGGGCCGCGTATTTCTTTTCGTCATTCACTTCTTACATCACAGGAGCACTCACGTTCAGCTTTGTGCTCTATTTAAGCATCCTTTTCGCACCCAAATTACTACGAAAACCAACTGCTAATGAAAAGAAATATGCCAATACGCACATAAGCGACGATGAATACAATCAGCTCATAGCCAAACTTGAGTCGTTAATGTCAGAAAGCAAGCTATTTACTGAGCCGGGTTTAACGCTCCCCCGATTAGCCAAACGATTAGGCACTAGCCACAACAAATTATCGCAAATAGTAAATCGCCACTATCATTGTAACTTTAAACAATATCTCAATGGCTTGAGAGTTGAATATGCGAAACACTTGCTTTCGAGCACCAACATGCCGCTGGAACACCTTGCACTGGAGTGTGGTTTTAATTCTGCATCCACATTTTTTGCCGCATTTAAGAAGCTCACGGGGTACTCTCCAAATAGCTTTAAGCACTCCGAGAACATACTCTCAGACTCCTAAAATATACTCTAGGTGACTGCTTTAATTAAATAAGTTTATGTTTCTTCTGAGTCATTACAGGAGAAGCTTATGACCCTATCAAAACTAGTACCATTGTTATTTTTACTACTTATCCAAACCAGCATCGCCATCGCTTTTGAGGATGAGACCGCTAAAATTACCGCTACACTAAACCACTACATCAGTGGCACCGCGAATAACCAGCCTGAAATGATAAGAAAAGCGTTTCATCCCAATGCGATGCTTATTTTAGAAAAGTCAGACCAAGCGATGTGGCAAGTCCCGTTGAAAGAGTATTTGAGTTGGTATAAAGGTCTGAAAAAAGACACAGGCAGGCGCGCCAAAATTCTAAATATCAGCGTGAATGATCACCTTGCACAGGCCAAAATCCGTATTGATATATTGAAGTCAAACGTGCAGTACATCGATCACCTACTCCTAAAGAAAATAGCTGGCACATGGAAAATCATCAGTAAATCTGCGCAGCAAACCACGCTAACTTCCGAGCAAGTAACGAACTTAGGTCGCCGAGTGCTCATTGTCGCATCAAGCAAGGCCTTTCACGGCGATAGTCAGCTGCCAGCTGGCACGAGCTTCGAAGAGCTTCTCAGTGCCTATGACGTATTTACTCAAGCAGGACTAATTGTTGATTTTGTCAGCACACAAGGTGGCGCGCTAAACCTGAGCTATATAAATACTTCAAACGGTGAACATAAAAAGTACCTTTACCAACCTGACTATATGTATGCGCTCAGCAACACAATGCGCCCAGCTGAAGTCGACCCTAGCCAATATGCGGCGATCTATTATGTAGGCGGCAGTAATGCCATGTATGAAGTAGCAGAAAACCTTACTCTACAGCGTATTGCTATGCATATATATGAACAAAACCAAGGTGTTGTTGCCGCTGTATGCCACGGCACAGCTGGTATCGTTAATTTGCGCTTGAAAAATGGCGAGTATCTCATCAAAGGAAAACAAATCACTGGTTACCCTACCGCATTTGAAAATCCAGATAGAGCGTATTTCAAGCATTTTCCTTTTCAAATTCAGCCTAAAGTGGAAGAGCTTGGAGGGAATTTTGTATATGGAGAGCGGGATGCGTCTTTTATCAAGGTAGATAGCCGCATAGTGACGGGCCAGAATTATCAGTCTTCACAAGCGGTTGCAAGCACCGTACTTGAGCATATTCAATAATACCGATATCCCTGTCACAAGGCATAAAAAAGGCGCCGTGTTGGCGCCTTTCTGCTATCTAAAAACGATTATTGCTGCTCTGTGACCTGTAACTGTGGTCTTTTCACTTCAGACTTAGCTTCAAGTGCTGCTAGTAGCTCAAGATAGTTTTTGTTTGCATAAGAAGCCGTGATTGACTGCTTCTGCTGCGCATCAACTTTGCCATCAACTTCAGGCGTGGTTACAGACTTCAGCACTACAAATGCCGAGTCACCATTACCAAGCTCTACAAGTGCAGATTCTTTTTCTGCTACACCAGGCTGAGGCAATTTAAATGCTTCTGCTGCGATAGCTGGCGGTACGTCGTAGCTACGACGCTTAAGCTCAGTCACGCTTTTCACTTCGATATTTTGTGCTTTGGCAATCTCAGCTAAAGTAGAACCACCTTGTAGTTGCTCAAATAGTGACTGTGCTTTCTCTGCAATTAATGTCGACGCTTTTTCATTGCTCAACTGCGTTTTGATCTGCGCGCTGACTTCCTCAAGTGGCTTCGTCGCTGCCGCTTTATGCTCAGCAACACGAACCACCACGATATGCTCTGGTGCAACTTCTAACACTTCAGAGTTTACGCGGTCTTCTAGCAGCTCTGGCGTGAAGATAGTATTGCTTATCGCTGGTGAATTCAGTGGCTCAGGAAGCGCATTACGACTTACCAGCTCAGTTGATTTGATTTCAACGCCAGCGGCTTCAGCAGCGTCTTGTAGCGAGTCAGCCATTTCAAAAGCAAGTTCAGCTACACGGGTTTGCTTTTGATAGAACGCATCGATCTTAGCTGCTTTTTCAAGCTCTGCACGAAGGTTGTCTTTTACGTCTTCAAAAGATTGCGCTTGTTGGCGTTGAATGTCCGTTAGCTTGATAATGTGAAAACCAAACTCAGATTCAACCACTCCAGATACATCACCTACCGCGGCAAGCGCAAATGCAGCATCTTCAAACGCCGGATCCATCATATCCCTTTCAATCCAATCTAGATCACCGCCAAGCTCAGCGCTCACCACGTCGTCAGATTTTTCTTCTGCAATAACGGCAAAATCAGCACCGTTATTCAATTCAGCCAGAATCTCATCTGCTTTTTGTTTAGCGGCTTCAGCATCTTCGCTTGCATCAACAAGAATGTGTGACACGCGGCGTCTTTCAGGTTCAAGATATTGGTTTTTTTGCTCTTCGTAATACGTTTTTAACGCTTCCTCAGTAACTGGTTCTGCAGGCGCTAAATCTTCAGCTTTTAGCTCGATATAGTTAACCGACACCAATTCTGGAGCTTGGAACTGAGTTTGATTCAAGTCGTAATAGTTCTGAACTTCTTCATCTGATACTGACACTTCACCTTTCACCAACTCTTTGCTTAATACCGCATAGTCGATAGCACGAGTTTGTTGCTGTAGCGCAATAGATTGCTGAAGTTCGTTTTTCAGTACAAAATCAGTGCCAGCAACTGCAGAGATTAACTGCGCACGAGTCATCTCGTCACGAAGATATTCACGGAAGCTATCTGGCTGGAAGTTCATTTGACGGATAACTTGTAAGTAACGGTCGTTACTGAATTCTCCACCAATTTGAAAATATGGCATTTCAACAATCGCTTTTTTAACCTGCTCATCGCTCACACGAAGACCAAGCTCTTTAGCTAATTGAGTTTGTAATTCTTGTTGTACTAATTGATCAACAACACCTTGGCGAATTTGCGCCATATAATTAGGATCGGCTGCAATCTGTGCAAAGTATTCGCCAAACTGTTGCTCTAGTCGTGCGCGTTCATTTGAGTAAGCACGAGAAAACTTGGTTTGTGAAATCTTTACTCCGTTCACTTCTGCGACAGGCTGCTCTGTGGTTTGACCTAGGTAACCACCGATCCCTGCTAACGCAAAAGATAAGATGACTAAACCTAATACGATTTTAGCCGCCGGGCCTTGCGAGCCTTCTCTGATCTTTTCAAGCATTTATTGTTTCTCTTATCTAAGTCAAAGCACTAAAGCACTTTGTGTTTGCTAGATTTGGGTTAAGCATTACACCAATCAGATTAGTGATGGTATAAAAAAAGCGTATCTTAGCAGATACGCCTTTTATCTTGAAGCAGTTCGCGATGACTCTGCACCGCCTAATTCAAATTGAATTAGTTTACTGCGTCTTTAAGCGCTTTACCCGCTTTGAAAGATGGGATGTTAGCTGCTGCGATTTGAATAGTCTCACCAGTTTGTGGGTTACGACCAGAACGTGCAGCACGCTCGCGCACTGAGAAAGTACCAAAACCTACAAGTGCAACAGAGTCACCGTCTTTTAGTGCACCCGTTACAGACTCAATGAATGAATCTAGCGCACGACCAGCAGCCGCTTTAGAAATGTCAGCATCAGCTGCGATTTGATCGATTAATTGAGATTTATTCACAATATCATCCTCTTCCATAGTTATTGTCAAAAGTTACTTCTTACTGGTAACTTTTGCTATTCATTTAGAGACATCACAGCGACTCTCTAATTCTCGAAATCTTTCTCAAGCCTAGTGATTACGGGGCTTCCGAACCAGTAGGCTTGAATACAGTGCCTAACTTAACACACCTTTTAGATTTGAAAAGCCTTTTCACTCAATTTTTTGGCTTTTTTCTTAGTTTTTTTGCGATTCCACACTAAAACTGTCTATTGGGTGCGCTAACGCCAGTGATAATACCTCATCAATCCATGACACCGCATGAATATCAAGCCCTTCAAGAACATTCTCAGGAATTTCTTTTAAGTCGCGCTCGTTCTTTTTCGGTATTAAAACTCGTTTAATTCCACCACGGTGCGCTGCCAATAATTTCTCTTTCAGACCACCGATAGGCAGAACTTCACCACGCAAGGTAATTTCACCTGTCATCGCGACATCTGCACGCACTGGATTGCCAGTGAGGCTTGACACTAAGCCCGTTACCATCGCAATACCGGCGCTCGGACCGTCTTTCGGTGTTGCACCTTCAGGAACATGAACATGAATATCACGTTTCTCGTAGAAATCGTCATTAATGCGTAGTTTGTCAGCACGGTTGCGCACAACCGTCATTGCCGCCTGAATTGACTCTTGCATCACATCGCCCAGCGAGCCGGTGTAAGCAAGTTTGCCTTTACCTGGTACTGCCGCACATTCGATAGTGAGTAAGTCACCCCCTACTTCCGTCCATGCAAGCCCGGTAACTTGACCAACTCTATCGCCGTCTTCCGCCTTGCCGTAATCGTGACGTTGTACACCTAAGAAGTCTTCAAGATTTTCTTGGTTAATCACAACTTGCTTAACATTTTTATCTAGCAAGATGTTCTTAACAGCTTTTCGGCATAACTTAGAAACTTCGCGCTCTAGATTACGGACACCCGCTTCACGCGTGTAGTAGCGGATAATGCCAATGATCGCACTGTCTTCAATATTGATTTCAGACTCTTTTAATCCATTGCGTTTCACTTGCTTTGGAATTAAGTGCTGCTTGGCAATATTTAGCTTTTCGTCCTCGGTGTAACCAGAAAGACGAATGACTTCCATACGGTCTAATAATGGACCTGGAATGTTAAAGCTATTAGAAGTCGCAACAAACATAACATCAGACAGATCGTAGTCCACTTCTAAATAGTGGTCTGCAAAGTTGCTATTTTGCTCTGGATCTAACACTTCTAGTAGAGCCGATGCAGGATCGCCACGCATATCCGATGACATCTTATCGATTTCATCCAACAAGAAAAGCGGGTTCTTTACGCCAACTTTCGACATGCTTTGGATCAATTTACCCGGCATTGAGCCAATATAAGTTCGTCTGTGTCCGCGAATTTCAGCTTCGTCGCGCACGCCACCGAGCGCCATACGTACGTACTTACGGCCAGTCGAACGCGCGATAGATTGACCTAAACTGGTTTTACCAACGCCTGGAGGACCAACCAAGCATAATATAGGACCTTTAAGCTTATTGGTGCGCTGCTGTACCGCTAGATACTCGATAATGCGGTCTTTCACTTTCTCAAGACCATAATGATCGGCATCTAGTATCTTTTGTGCACCAGCTAGGTCTTTTTTCACCTTTGAGCGTTTTTTCCAAGGTACATTGATCATCGTCTCAATGTACGAGCGCACAACCGTCGCTTCCGCAGACATAGGTGACATCATTTTAAGTTTGTTAAGCTCTGAAAGCGCTTTTTCTTCCGCTTCTTGCGGCATATTCGCTTCGCTAATACGCTTTTTCAGGGCTTCAAATTCGTCAGGAACATCATCCAGCTCACCAAGCTCTTTCTGAATAGCTTTCATTTGCTCATTCAGATAGTACTCTCGTTGGGATTTCTCCATTTGCTTTTTAACGCGTGAGCGGATCTTCTTCTCTACTTGAAGTAGGTCAATCTCGCCTTCCATCAACGCCATCAAATACTCGAGACGCTCAGTCACATCGTTAATTTCTAGCACCTTTTGTTTTTCAGGTACTTTAATTGGCATATGAGCAGCCATCGTATCCGCTAAGCGTGCAGCTTCATCAATACCCGATACCGAAGTTAGTACTTCTGGTGGGATCTTTTTATTTAGCTTCACGTAGCCTTCGAACTGGCTAATTGCGCTGCGAACTAATATGTCTTGCTCTTGCTCATCCACATCCTGAGATGGAATATACTGAGCTTGCGCCAAGAAATATTCGTCTGTAATTAGAAACTCATCTATTTTCGCGCGTTGAGTACCTTCAACCAGCACTTTCACTGTGCCATCAGGTAGTTTGAGTAACTGTAGTACCGTTGCAATGGTACCAGTCTGATAGACATCATCAGTGCTTGGGTCATCAACTGAGGCGTCTTTTTGCGCAACTAAAAAGATTTGCTTGTCATTGTCCATCGCAGCTTCTAGGCATTTTATTGATTTTTCTCGACCTACAAACAGCGGGATCACCATATGCGGATACACCACTACATCGCGTAGCGCTAGCACAGGAATTTCTACTCGATCCGTTCTTTCAAGCGTCATTATGTTCTCTTCGCACTTCAATTAATTTTGGGAATACTGAGCTATATGGGGATAACGCAGATAAAGTTCAATAGTTTATAGTAATCCGCATCAAGTAGAGATCAATTTAACGTATAAAAAGCTTAGTTTTGACACTCAATTTACCGTGGTGAAATGTATGAAATATTCACCCTAAAAACTTGTCTCGCTATTGCCCTTTATTGTTATAGCAATTTGACTATATTGGTTTCTATCTGATGTGGACTAAGAAATAAAAAGGAGCGCTAGGCTCCTTTTTTCAATCTCATACTGAGCTATTCAGACGCCGCCTTTTCTTTACCGTTATTTTCGTAAATCATAATAGGGTCTGATTCGCCTTTGATCACCGTTTCATCAATGACGACTTTACTCACTTCTTCTAGTGAAGGAAGCTCATACATAGTATCAAGCAGTACGCCTTCGACAATTGAACGCAGACCACGTGCACCCGTTTTACGCTCCATCGCTTTATGAGCAATCGCTCGTAGCGCATCTTCACGGAATTCAAGGTCAACACCTTCCATCTTAAATAGCGCCGCGTATTGCTTAGTGAGTGCATTTTTCGGCTCATTTAGGATTTCAATTAGTGCTTCTTCGTCCAGTTCAGTCAAAGTTGCAACTACAGGCAAACGACCAATAAATTCAGGAATTAAGCCGTACTTAACTAAATCTTCAGGCTCTACGTCTTTAAACGTTTCGCTTAATGAGCGCTCAGAGTCTTTAGATTTAACTTCAGCACCAAACCCAATTCCGGTATTTTTTGTACTGCGCTGCTCGATGACTTTATCTAAGCCTGCAAACGCACCACCACAGATAAACAAGATCTTAGAAGTATCTACTTGTAAAAACTCTTGTTGCGGGTGCTTTCTACCACCTTGTGGCGGAACAGATGCAACCGTGCCTTCAATCAGTTTTAGTAGTGCTTGTTGTACACCTTCACCTGACACATCACGGGTAATTGATGGGTTGTCAGATTTTCTTGAAATTTTGTCGATTTCGTCAATGTAAACAATACCACGCTGTGCTTTCTCAACGTCGTAATCACATTTTTGCAGAAGCTTTTGAATGATGTTTTCAACATCTTCCCCCACATAACCGGCTTCGGTTAATGTCGTTGCATCTGCCATGGTGAATGGAACGTCAAGTAAACGTGCAAGCGTTTCCGCTAGAAGGGTTTTACCACTACCCGTTGGACCAATTAGTAGAATATTACTCTTGCCAAGTTCTACATCACCTTTACCACCTTGGTTACGCAGGCGCTTGTAGTGATTATAAACCGCAACAGACAAGACTTTTTTAGCGTGGTCTTGACCTATCACATAATCATCTAAGTGATTTCTGATCTCTTTTGGCACAGGTAATTTATCAGACGCGTCATGCTTAGGCGCAATATCTTTGATTTCTTCCCTAATGATGTCGTTACAAAGTTCAACGCACTCGTCACATATATAGACAGATGGACCGGCAATTAACTTACGAACTTCATGCTGGCTCTTACCGCAAAATGAGCAGTAGAGTAGCTTGCTATTCTTATCGCCG
Organism: Pseudoalteromonas sp. Of11M-6; assembly: GCF_022347905.1. NCBI lineage: Bacteria > Pseudomonadati > Pseudomonadota > Gammaproteobacteria > Alteromonadales > Pseudoalteromonadaceae > Pseudoalteromonas > Pseudoalteromonas sp. Of11M-6. The sequence continues at coordinate 92,936 of NZ_JAKRFW010000003.1, forward strand.
TCTGTTGGAGTGTCTGACATTCAGCTACCTCATTCAATTGCTGTTATCTCTAGATAACATCGTATTTCTTTTAACTATACCAAAGAAATTTGGCTTTGGCACAGTAGAAGCCGATGAATTCAATTCATCGGCTAATTCATAATCACTTAAGCTCTCGACGAGAGTGAACCGCATCAATCAGACCATATTCTAACGCTTGATCTGCAGTCATAAAGTTGTCTCGGTCTGTGTCATGCGCAACCACATCATAAGGTTGACCTGTGTGATCCGCCATTAAGCGATTCAATTTTTCTTTGATCGCCAAGATTTCACGAGCATGAATTTCAAAATCAGAAGCCTGACCTTGGAAACCACCTAAAGGTTGGTGGATCATCACACGCGAGTTCGGCAAGCAATAACGTTTACCTTTAGCACCGCCAGATAGCAAAAATGCTCCCATACTCGCAGCCTGACCAACACAAACCGTACTAACGTCAGGCTTGATAAAGTTCATCGTGTCGTAGATTGACATTCCAGCAGTCACAGAACCACCTGGCGAGTTGATATACAAGAATATATCTTTGTCAGGGCTTTCTGATTCTAAGAACAGCATCTGCGCCACAATTAGATTGGCCATATGGTCTTCGACTTGACCTGTTAAGAAAATAATACGGTCTTTTAACAGTCGTGAGTAAATATCATAAGAACGCTCGCCTTTAGCCGTTTGCTCCACGACCATAGGTACTAACGCATTGATTGGATCGATCATACCATCATTCATGTTTTTTATTCCTTATTAGCACAGAATCTATTGCCTATTCGCAGCAACTTTCATTGGACTTAGCGCGGTCCATAAAAACATTCTGTGATCGGTGTTTAGGCTAATACTTTTTTGAGCGAATTGAAACGAGTAGATATAACTGTATCAGTAATACTCAACGAAACCTGACTCGTAAAATAAGTATAGCTAATAAAATAAGCCATGCCTCAAGATATAAGTACTTAATGCTTCAATATCAAGGCTTAAAAACAAAAATGGCCCGAATTCTCTATTAGAGTAACTCGAGCCATTTAAACTTCAGCTTAGCTGTAAGTCAATGATTTCTTCAAAGACTTATTGAGCAGCCTGTGGATTCATGATGTCGTCGAATGACTTTTCAACATCAGAAACAGATGCAGCAGCAAGTACAGCTTCAACTGCTAGCTCTTCCATCGCAACGTTGCGCATTTGCTGCATTAGTTGATCGTTTGCTTTGTAGTATTCAACTACTTCACTTGGATCTTCGTATGCAGAAGCAACTGTATCGATTAGTTCAGCAACTTTATCTTCATCAACTTTGATGTCGTTCGCTTTGATCACTTCACCTAGTAGTAGGCCAGTTTTCACGCGAGTTACCGCTTGCTCGTGGAATAGCTCTGCAGGAAGCTCAGGCATGTTTTGAGCGTTGCCACCAAAACGTTGTGCTGCTTGTTGACGAAGTGCGTCGATTTCTTGGTCGATTAGCGCTTTTGGCACTTCAACTTCGTTAGTTTCTAGAAGACCTTTGATCGCTTGATCTTTCACGTTAGCTTTAACCGCTTGGTTTAGCTCACGCTCCATGTTCTTCTTAACTTCTTCTTTAAGTGCGTCAACACCACCTTCAGCAACACCAAACTTAGTTGCGAACTCGTCAGTTAGTTCAGGAAGCTCTTGAACTTCAACTTTCTTCACAGTGATTGTGAATTGAGCCGCTTTACCTTTTAGGTTTTCAGCGTGGTATTCTTCAGGGAAAGTTACGTCAGAAACAACTTCTTCACCTGCTTTTTTACCAACGATACCGTCTTCGAAACCTGGGATCATACGACCTTGACCAAGCTCTAGAGGGAAATCTTCAGCTTTACCGCCTTCGAACTCTTCACCGTCGATTGTACCAACGAAATCAACCGTTACACGGTCTTTTTCGCCAGCTGCAGCATCACTCTCAGTCCAAGAAGCGTGTTGCTTACGAAGCGTTTCAAGCATGTTCGCTAGGTCTTCATCAGTGACAGAAACTGCAGGTTTCTCAACCGCGATTTTGTCTAGATCTTTAAGTTCAACTTCTGGGTATACTTCAAAAGTTGCATCGAATTCTAGATCTTTACCTGCTTCTAGTGACTTAGGAGCAAAAGATGGTGCGCCTGCAGGGTTGATTTTCTCAGCAATGATTGCTTCGATATAGTTACGCTGCATCAGATCGCCAGCAACTTCTTGACGTACAGCCGCGCCGTAACGCTTAGTGATGATTGACACTGGAACCTTACCAGGGCGGAAGCCATCGATACGCTGTGTTCTTGACAGTTTTTGTAGGCGTTTTTTAACTTCAGTCTCAACGTTCTCTGCAGGAACGGTGATGGTCAGACGGCGCTCAAGGCCTTGAGTCGTCTCAACAGAAACTTGCATGATTTACCTCAATCTTCATTTTTGGGCGACAAAGCGCCTTCCTTACTAACAAGACAACCATCATGCTTTTTATGGGCCTTCGGCTAAATTGCCAAACTCTCCGTTGCATGTGACGCTTGTTGCCTGCCCTACGGGCACTACGTTAATTAATAGACGCGGCATTATAACCTATTCAACGACGGAGTCGAGCAATCAGGTTAAATAATTAGGCATATTGGTGCTAATTGATTAAAAGTTAGTAAATTTGAAATAAAGGACTGAAATACTAGAGAGGAAGTGGTCGGCGATGCAGGATTTGAACCTGCGACCCCTTGGACCCAAACCAAGTGCGCTACCAAGCTGCGCTAATCGCCGAACATATGTATTTTTTAGAAGTGGTCGGCGATGCAGGATTTGAACCTGCGACCCCTTGGACCCAAACCAAGTGCGCTACCAAGCTGCGCTAATCGCCGACTAATTTTGGCATGTAGATGGGGCGACTGATGGGACTTGAACCCACGACAACCGGAATCACAATCCAGGGCTCTACCAACTGAGCTACAGCCGCCACTACATGTGGATTAAAATAAGATGGCGCACCCTGAAGGATTCGAACCTTCGACCGACGCCTTAGAAGGGCGTTGCTCTATCCAGCTGAGCTAAGGGCGCAAACTCGTAAACATCTTCATGCTACATTCTTATTTTAAAAGTGGTCGGCGATGCAGGATTTGAACCTGCGACCCCTTGGACCCAAACCAAGTGCGCTACCAAGCTGCGCTAATCGCCGACTGTGACCTTGGAGAACTAAGAACCTTTTTATCGGTGAGTCCTCGTTGGCAACGGGGTGCATAATAGTGATTTGCCCGAAGTAGGTCAAATATTTTTTTTAGTTTTTGTTTCAACTGCCTAATTTTGCCACAAATTGTTGATAAAACAGCTGACTTAAACAATTTTTGAGCGGTTCTTGTAGAACCGATCATGAAAACCTTTGCTTTTACGCAATGCAAACTTGGCGGGCTGGCTGTTTTTTGAGAAAATAGCGGGCAAATGTCCTCCTTTGTTGTAACTAAAGGGACATACAAATAGAGCGACCCCATTTTCATCTTTATTAAGCAATCATTTCATCAATACATGAAAGTGCTTGTATAGAAGAATTTAAAGGCTCTATCATCGTTCAAGTTTTTTAACCCTTAATATAGGTCAATCATGACGGCAAACATCATTGATGGCAAAGCTATCGCGAAACAAGTTCGTTCTACTGTTGCACAACGAGTTCAAGACAGACTAGCGCAAGGTCTAAGAGCGCCAGGCTTGGCTGTGGTATTAGTAGGCCAGGATCCCGCGAGCCAAGTTTATGTTGGTTCAAAGCGTAAAGCCTGTGAAGAAGTCGGATTTGTTTCTAAATCTTTCGACTTACCAGGTGACACAAGCGAAGAGCAATTACTTGCGCTTGTTGATGAGCTTAATGCAGATCCTGAAGTTGATGGGATCTTAGTACAATTGCCGCTACCTGAAGGCCTAGACGCAGAAAAAGTGTTAGAGCGTATTGATCCTCATAAAGACGTCGACGGCTTTCACCCATATAACGTAGGTCGTCTTGCCCAAAGAATGCCAGCACTGAGACCTTGTACGCCAAAAGGGATCATCACCCTACTCGACTCTACCGGTGTGCGTTATAAAGGCATGCATGCTGTTGTGGTTGGTGCTTCAAACATCGTTGGTCGTCCTATGTCGCTAGAACTATTACTTGCCGGTTGTACTACAACCGTTTGCCATAAATTTACGCAAGATTTGGAAGCTCACGTTCGTCGCGCCGATCTATTAGTTGTGGCGGTTGGTAAACCTGAGTTTATTCCAGGCGACTGGGTTAAAGAAGGCGCGATAGTCATCGATGTAGGCATTAATCGCTTAGAATCTGGCAAACTGGTAGGTGACGTGCAATACGACATCGCAGAACAAAACGCGAGCTTTATTACCCCAGTGCCAGGTGGTGTGGGCCCAATGACCGTCGCGAGCTTAATCGAAAATACGCTAGAAGCGTGTGAAAAATATCACAGCTAAACGCTGTTAGTTTATAGCTATAATAAAAGCCTCAGTTGAGGCTTTTATTATTTTAAGCCTCATTAACTCATTAGCGTGTCCTTGTTCGCTTTGTTTTCTTCCTGAGTTACCGCTTCTCTCATCGCTTCTTGTAAGGCAGCCATCCGCTCTTCTAATTCTTCAGGTGAAATCTTCCCCTCAGCCGCAAGCTTTTCAAGTTCTGCCATTTTCTCTTTTAATTCGTCTATTTTCTCTTTATTTGCCCCTAAGCGGCTAAACATTACCGCTTCTCTCATTTTTTCTAGAAATGACTGATTACGCTCCACCACTTCATATTTATATGGCTCGTCGGCTTTATTATCCAGTACAGGGGATGATTGGGTTGCGATGTTAGCAGCCGCGACATAGTCTTGCTCCTGCGCAGCGGTATTAGCTCGTTTAGTTTGGGCAAGGCTTTGCTGCTCCGAAACAGACTCAGTGGTACGAATTGCGGAGTGGGTTTGGTAAGTGATCATGATTGCTCTCCTTGATTTGTCCAAGAAAAGCAATCACTGTGCCAAAATTAGCTTACTCGCTACTGGCTAGATATGACCAGGAATTGGCTTATGCGGCAAATTGACGTCTTGGTTTTGACCACGGTGACGTAATAAGTGATCCATGAGCGTAATAGCCAACATGGCTTCTGCGATTGGAATGGCACGAATACCAACACAAGGGTCATGGCGACCCTTAGTCACAACTTCTTGTGGTTGGTTGTGGGTATCAATACTCTGCCCCGGTACCGAGATACTTGAAGTCGGTTTTAGCGCAATTGATGCGATAATATCTTGCCCTGTAGAAATACCCGCTAAAACGCCGCCTGCATGATTAGAAGTAAATCCCTGTGGCGTTAGCTCATCTCTATGCTCAGAGCCCTTTTGCTCAACCACATCAAAGCCATCACCAATCTCTACACCTTTTACGGCATTAATGCTCATCAAGGAGTGCGCTATCTCAGCATCCAGACGGTCAAACACTGGCTCACCTAAGCCAACAGGCACATTTTTCGCCACGACTTTCACTTTCGCACCGACTGAATCACCTTCTTTTTTCAGCGCACGCATATATTCATCTAGCGCTTCTAGCTTAGCTTCATCGGGAAAGAAAAATGGATTGTTTTCAACCGCTGACCAATCATAATGCTCGGCTTTAATCGGGCCTAATTGAGAAAGACAGGCATTGATTTCGATGCCATGGACTTGCTTGAGATATTTTTTCGCGATTGCACCTGCTGCAACTCGAATGGCAGTTTCACGTGCCGACGATCTGCCACCACCGCGATAATCTCTATGTCCGTATTTGTGCCAATAGGTATAGTCGCCGTGACCCGGACGGAACAAATCTTTGATGTTTGAGTAATCTTTTGAACGTTGATCGGTATTTTCAATCAACAATCCAATGCTCGTGCCTGTGGTCTTGCCTTCAAACACACCCGAGAGAATTTTTATCTCATCACCTTCTCGGCGCTGTGTTGTGTAGCGGCTTTGGCCTGGTTTGCGTCTATCTAAATCGATTTGTAAATCAGCTTCAGTGATCTCAAGCCCTGGTGGTACACCATCCACCACGCCACCAAGCGCGGCGCCATGGCTTTCACCAAAGGTCGACACCTTAAATAATTGGCCAATGCTATTGCCTGCCATCGTTTTTCCTCATTCCTAAATAGACGATAGAGAGCATTGGCTCCCTATCAGTTTTTAAAGTATTCCAATAGTTGTTGTTTGGATACGACAAAGACCCCTAAACCACCATGCTCAAAGTCTAACCAAGTAAATGGCGCTTCAGGAAATTGCTGCTCCATATGTACCATAGAATTGCCAACTTCGACAAATAACAAACCATCATCATTTAGATGATCAGCCGCTTCTGCCAGTAGTGTGCGGGTCACATCAAGGCCATCTTCTCCTGACGCCAAGCCAAGCTCTGGCTCATGATGGAACTCCTCTGGCAGATCTGACATATCTTCTGCATCAACATAAGGAGGGTTCGCTACGATTAAATCGTACTTTTGACCCGGTACACCACTAAATACATCAGATTGGATAGCAAAGACTCTGTCTTGCATCATATGCTGATTGATATTGTGATCAGCCACTTCTAAGGCTTCAAAAGAAATATCGACTGCGTCTACTTGTGCGCGCTCAAATGCTTTGGCCAATGCAATCGCAATACAACCTGAGCCCGTACACATATCTAAAATACGCGTTACTTTATTCGGTGCAGCTACCCAGGGGGCAAAATGTTTTGCGATTAACTCTGCAAATGGTGAGCGTGGTACTAATACGCGCTCATCAACATAAAACGGCATACCAGCAAACCAAGCTTGATTGGTTAAGTAGGCGACGGGAATACGCTGCTCAATACGTGCTTTGATAAACTCCATCAGATGCGCTTTTTCACTTTGTGTCATACGCGCATGCATGATTTCTTTGGGGGCATCAATTGGCATATGCAGCACCGGAAGCACTAAACTGACCGCTTCGTCCCAAGGATTATCCGTACCATGACCAAAAAATACCTCGTTACTCACAAACTGGCTCGCTGTCCAGCGTACCCAGTCCTGAATGGTATGTAAGTCTTGAAAGGCTTCAACGGCCATTTCTTCGGTAATAAGTGGTTGCGACATTTCCGTCATGATGACTCTCTAAAGATCAAACTATATGGCGCTATTGTAGCGGTTTTTAAGCTAGGTTTTTATGCTTTTTTTATTTAAAATGTCACCATGAATAGAGAATCTAACACTAATGCTGACCTAAATGACGATTTCGCGATGTTTCGTGAGTCTTTGAATGGTGTAAAACCCCTCAAACAAGATCAGGTGCAGCTCAAACAAAAGAAAAAAATTCAGAGCATTGAGCTGAAGCAACAAGTCAAGCAGCAGCAATCTGAGTTTTACTTTTCTGACGAGTATATTCCTGATATTGATACCTCGGGAACCATCAATTTCGTAAAGCCCGGAGCTGATCGCTATTTAGCAAAGCAGCTAAGGCGTGGTGACTACGCGCCCGAACTCATCTTAGATTTACACGGGCTAAATAAAGAAACGGTAAAACAAGAACTGGCAGCATTAATTCATGCTTGTAAGAAGCAGCATATTGCTTGTGCGTGCGTGGTGCATGGAATTGGTGAGCGTGTGCTTAAACATAAAGTACCGCAGTATCTTGTCCAGCATCCAGATATACTGGCGATGCACCAAGCACCTTTAGAATATGGTGGTAAAGGGGCGGTATTAATCTTGGTTGACCTACCTGATGACCCTAACTTTGGCCGTTAATTCGGCCCAAACCTTGTTTTTCATCCTTTCTTACTTCGCTTAATCCAGCCTTAATAAATTTAACTAAATCTTAGCTATTTCACCCATTCTGCACTGGTCAAATTCACCACCCCATTAATTCCTCTGTGCCAAGAAAAAATTAAAACACATAAAAATCAACAAGATAAAAATTAAATTCATTTTGGCACAACCTTTGTAATAGTTATTGCGACTAACAAATTACAAGGAAACTTATTATGACTACTTTAGCGAAAATCACCATGACAACTTTACTGTTTACAGCAAGCATGACAACAACAGCTGCAGAAATTGATGCTTCATTACTTCAAGAAGTAAAAACCAAAGTAACGCAAGCTATCACTGAGTCAATCAAAGCGAATCTAGAAGAAATAAAAATTGAGACCAAACAGTCTTTAGAGAAAGCGTTTCAAACAACCAATAACAACGAGCAAGAAAAAAAGGAAGAGACTAATGATTAATGAACTCGAATTTCTGAGTCTGCTCGCAACTCCCGTGATCAGTTTATTTGCCGCTTACCTAAGCATTCAACTGATAAAATCACTGGGTCAGTTTATCAACTTTAACTAGCATGGCACTTGCTAAAGTAGGCAAGGTAGCCGAGTAGTCAAAGTTTTACCCTGAGAAAGCTATTGAGGTATCAGTAGCCATTAAAAAACCCGCCAATTGGCGGGTTTCTTTTTGATATCAGCGAGATATCACAAAGCCGACACTAAATTATAGTGCGCCTTCGTTTTCAGATAGGAACTTAGCAACACCTTCAGGGCTTGCATCCATACCTGCTTTACCTTCAGTCCAACCAGCTGGACATACTTCACCGTGCTCTTCGTGGAATGCTAGTGCATCAACCATGCGAAGCATTTCGTCGATGTTACGGCCTAGTGGTAGGTCGTTAACTACTTGGTGACGTACATTACCTTCAGCATCGATTAGGAAAGAACCACGGAAAGCAACACCAGCTTCTGGGTGCTCAACGTCATATGCTTGACAGATTTCGTGCTTAACATCAGCGATTAGATCGTATTTAACTTGACCGATACCGCCTTCGTTTACTGGAGTGTTACGCCATGCGTTGTGTGAGAATTGAGAATCGATAGAAACACCGATCACTTCAACACCACGCTTTTGGAACTCTTCGTAACGCTTGTCGAACGCGATTAGCTCTGAAGGACAAACAAACGTGAAGTCTAGTGGGTAAAAGAAAACAACCGCTTTTTTACCTTTAATACGCTCGTGCAGGTTGTAGCTATCTACGATCTCACCGTTACCTAGTACTGCTGCTGCTGTAAAGTCTGGTGCCTTGCGGCCTACTAATACACCCATTTTTATCTCCAATAGTTAGGTTTATTTCCAATCTTATTTGGTATCTCGTGTCGAGCCCAAAATATCTTGTTCATGATATTGTGGCGTGCTTATGAAAAAACAACCCTAGCTAAATTCATAACCAAAGTCTCTTTGTCATTCTCATCGCCAAAAACTGCGCCTAGTGTATTTGGCAAGTGCCATAATTAACAATCGAATTTACCGATAGCACCAATCTATAAATTCGATGAGACGCAAATACCTCCGCTCAAGATGCCATTCGGAGATCAAAAAAGGCTTCACGAAGAAGCCTTTTTAAGATGTCTATCACTCAGTGGACATTAGTCCATGATATTTTCGGGCATATCACCGCGGATCTGCTGCCAAATTTCACCCGATTGATGACCATACTTACGCATTAATGAAATAGCACCATCGTGTTCTTGATTTTCTGCCAGTTTGGTTAAATCTGCATAGAATTGTCTCGCCAGTCCTCGTGTTCTTGAATCAGAAAAGTAATGGCAACCAATTTTTGAGTATAAACCTCTGAAGCCATTTAAAATCAGCACATAAATTTTGTTTTGCCCAGCCCCAGCCAGCTCATGGTGAACTTGGTAGTCATAATCGGCAAACGCTTCTGCGGTGTCTTCTAGCTCTTCATGCTTAGACAAAATATCGATAACACGCTGCGGATTGAATTTTATCGCCGCACGCGTATAGATAGCACTAATATTGGTACGCGCTGACAGCAGCTGATCGGTCAACTCAGGCATCTTATCTTCATCAAGACGCGCTAAGGTTTCTAATATATTAAGCCCTGACGTTTCCCAAAAGTTATTTACTCGGGTTGGCTTACCATGTTGGATAGTCAACCAGCCATCACGAGCTAGCCTTTGTAATACTTCGCGCAGTGTTGTTCTTGTTACACCAATGAGTTCAGAAAGCTCACGCTCAGCAGGTAGAATGGATCCCGGAGGGAATTCGCCGTTCCAAATTGACTCAACAATATATTCTTCAGCAAATCCAGCTGGGCTCTTGGCTTTGAAAATTCTCATCTCACACCACTTTATTATTACATCAATGCCTTGATTGGCAGGTTGTGCTTGTTAATCCACTGATTGTACCAGATGAAGCTCAACTAACAAGCTACAAATCACCCTAGCTGAAAATAGCCATGTTTAATGCAGATGAGATTGCGATGCGGTGTGAGACTTTGAACTCACTTAAGGCGATATAGGCTTGGCCATAACGGGCTTATCTTCGCTAAACACTGAGCTGATAATGTAAACAAATTGCTCCTCATCAGACCTTCCACCCTCTGCTTTCATTTTGTATAACTCAAATACTTCTCCTTATAGTGCACACGGAACGACTGCGAAATAAACAGACAAAGCGGCATGTAATAATGTTATTGGACATCTTTTGCAATTTACTTTTGAGCGTTGCTTGCAAACAACAAAGCAGCTTAAGGAAACCAAAACTCACAGGCAACAAAATCGAACTCTGTTTTTAAAAGCCAATATCAAAGTCTGCCGAAACACAGAACCCCTATTCAAGGAATCACCAAGAAAATTCGCTCCCTACTTTTAAATCACATAGCGAATTTTATGCATGCGTAACCTAACGTTTTAGAGCTCGTTCTGTCTGCTTTCAAGCTTATTCAGCCATGCTTGTTTAAATTCGTGCTCTGATGTCAAAGCGAGATAAAGATCCGTAGCAAAAAAACTATCATTGTAGTCGGGTAACCAGCCAGTGTTGAGCAGCTGCGTCAGTGCTTGTTGTGTTTCTGCTGCTTCATTGTTAAGTGCAGACCAGTATGGAGATAACGCTGCATCTAGCTGATTTCCTTGGTTAAGGTATTGTTCTAACAACTGTGTTACTCGCTTGAGCTTGCTTTGTTCACCTGTACGTTTCAGCATCAAGGCATAAGTAAGGTGTTGTCCTACATTGCCTGCCTCTGGCAATGTAAACGCCGCGATATCAGCAAAATGCTGTTCAAAAAGCGTTAGCGCAGGTTGTATTTTCTGCCGTGCAAGTAAAGCAAGAATATAAGGCATCACATAATGATTACCCTTTGAGTCGAGCTCGTATCGCTGTTTTAAGAGTTCTTCGGCCTTTTCGAAATCGCCTTGTCGCCATGCGATCCCAGATTCAACATAGAGTCTAAATGCTGTAGAAATTGAACCTAAATTTGCGGCTTGCTGATATTTTTCCTCAGCTTCTTCTGCTCGCCCTAAACTCAATAACACCAATATGTGGCTCAACTGCTGCGCGGGGTACAATTTACTATGACTGATGTGATTGTTGTGGTACCACAGCAAATATTGTCTTGCCCTATTCTGGTTAAGCGGATAAAAGTCTAGCGCATAGAGCGGATTGTTTTTGGTGTGAGGGGCTACGGCAACGCTACGATCAAAATATTTTCGAGCGAGTACTAACTCTCTAAAATTCAAATAGGCATAGGCTAACCCTCGGATAATAACCGCATCGTTTGGTGCTAACTGATACGCTTGTTTATGCGCAGCAATTGCATCGGGTATTTTGTGTTGGTCCCGAAGAAATCGACCGTACCAATGCCATAGGCGAGCATGCTTGGTTGAGAGCTCAAATCCGCGCTTAAAATAATTCTGTGCTTGGTCAATTTCATTCTCCATCACCGCAAAGCGTGCAAGAGAAGTTATCACTTCAATATTTGTATCATCTAAGATCCGTGCTTTTTCTAACAATGGCCGACATAAGGCAAGCGATTCATACTCTGACACCGCGCCATATACGCTTAGCCCCATAAAGACATTGCACAAGCCACTAAGTGCCTCGACATTATCACTTTGTTTAGATAACACTTGTTGATAAATCGTTTTCGCTCGCGCTAACTCTTCCACCGCTGTACTTTGGGATAGGTGTGTGGCAAGAGTGATCTCATCAAAATACGGGTTGTTTTGTGTCTTGTGCTTTTGATCAGTTTGAATATAAAAAGCAAAAATAGCGATGAGAGCGAGCAACGTAATGGTGACACCAAGCAGCCAAATTCGCTTTTTGCTCACAGGCATCACAGCCGCTTTATGCTCTCTAAGCGCAATGTTTGGATGAATGCGGTAACCTTGAGCTGATATTCTTTCTATGTATTCTTCGTATTGCGGATCTGTGTTTAAAATCTTTCTTAACTGCGCAACAGCTTGATAGACCGAATTGTCAGACACCACCTTCGGGTGCCAAACTAACTCGACGAGGGTATCAATACACAGAGGCTCAGGTTTCGCATCGACCAGCACCAACAGTAATTTCATCACTTTTGGAGTGACGGTATATTCACGGCCAGTCGGATACTCCACAATCTGGTTCAATTTAGGCACGACAAGCCAATTTCCCAAAAGCAAATTTTTCAACCCACGAACACCTTACATTATTGATTGTTATAGTTTTAATTAAATTAAGAAAAATTTCAGAGTTAATTTATATGAAAATTAAAACACAAAGTACCTCGCCAGTTATGCTCGAAGGCATCTAATACAACACTAACTGGTTTTCATTATGAAAAAACAAACATTAATATTTGCGGCCTGTTGCGCCCTGTCTTCTCATGCATTATTTGCAGCAGTGGACCTTCGTATCGACAATGCTACCATTTTAAATCCTATTGATAAGCACCAAGTCAATATCATTTCCAATCATTGGCTCGCCATCCAAGATGGCAAAATTATACAAGTCTCTGACTCAAGTCAAAAACCGGATGCAGCACAGGTCATTGATGCTCATGGTCAATACCTCATACCAGGGTTAACCGATAGCCATGTCCACCTAAAAACTATGCCGGGGTTGCTTAACACTTCTCCTAGAGCTCGCCAAATGCAGGCAGCATTTTTACAACGGCAAGGCGCTAATTATCTTTACTATGGCGTCACGCAAGTTATTGACCCGTCAAACACTGCAATCGGCATGACCGAATTTACAGCAAATGGCCCCGCACCCGACGCCTACTTTTGTGGCGCAATGCCAGTTTACCAAGGGTACAACGCAGAAGGCCTTAGTTACTCAAAGCTACATCAACATAAACCCTACTTTGCTGCGCAACACAGCGATCCTGCTCATGAGCTAACGCCATCTCAAGCACATGCTCATCAAGGAGATCAACCCTTAACGCGAATGAAATCTGACGGTGCAACTTGTGCCAAACTGTACTTTGAAGATGGCTTCGGAGAAAACAGTGCTATACCGCTTATTAACCAAGAAACTGCTAAACAATTAGTCGAGTCCGCAAACTCATTGAAGTTACCCGTAATGGCACATGCGAATGCCGTTGATATGCAACAACTTGCTGTAGATGCCAATATCAACGTTATGGCGCATGGACTTTGGAACTGGTTAGCGCCAAATACAGCCCCTAGTGAAAGCGAACTACCAACCAATGTAAAAGCTGTGCTGGATACCATCATCGAAAAAGACATCGCCTATCAAGCCACATTAAATGTGATGAATGCTCTGGCGAAAGTGACTGACAACACTTTCACCTTCTCGTCTGAATATCGTACCGTATTACCTCCGTCTCAAATTGCTTGGTATCAAAGTGAACCTGGTCGCTGGTTTTCTCGAGAAATGGGGCAAGGCTGGGGTGAAATAAGTAATCAACAAAAGGTCGCTAAACTTGAGCAAGTTTTCTCACAAGGGCAACGAGCACTAAATTATCTATATAAAAATGGCGCAACCTTGCTGCTTGGCTCAGATACGCCACCCGCACCAACTTATGTCTCGCAACCTGGCTTATCGACTTATCAAGAATTAACGATGATGGATCAAGCCGGAGTAGGCCTCGTTAGCTTGCTATCTGCTGCTACCATTAATAATGCGAAAGCATTTGCGATAGACAATCAGTACGGCAGTATCGCAGCTGGGAAAGTGGCAAATCTATTACTTTTAAATAGTAACCCTTTGCAGTCAGTCGCGGCTTATAATGATATTGAATATGTTATCTTACACGGCTCCGCCATTGAGCGCGCTACTTTTCACATCGATGCCCTCGAGAAAAGTGAGTGAGTAAATACGCCAGAATAGAAATGCTGAGAATGTCGGTCTCACTCCAATTGACTTAATCAAGTGTTCTATTCTGATATTTTCGAACTTCTGCTGGTAACAAGAGTCGAAAAATCGTCGCAAAGATAGCGCACACTGCCGAAGTAAGGTTGCTCTAACGCGGCCAGATAAAGCATAATAAAACAAAAAGGGTTTCTCTATAATGAAGATTTCATCTTTTCATCTCTCTAGGCAATCTTGGGGATTGCTAGCACTATCCGCTGCTATTTTTGAAGCCGTTGCACTGTATTTCCAATACGGTATGGGTTTAGAGCCCTGTATTATGTGCATCTATCAGCGTTTTGCTATGTTGGGGTTATTAGCAGCTGGTTTAATCGGTATGATTTCTCCTCGCTCTTTCGCACTGCGTAGTCTGGCATTTGTTTCGTGGGGTGTAGGCAGTATTTGGGGTTATTTTATCGCCCGTGAACATATCAATATGCAAACCACAACGGATCCATTTGCTTTTACCTGTGACTTTGTACCAAACTTTCCTGCGTTTATGCCGCTGCATGAATGGCTGCCAAGCTTTTTTGCTGCAACGGGTGACTGCGGCAACATAGATTGGTCTTTTGCAGGATTATCTATGCCTGGATGGATGGAAATTATCTTTGCATTTTATAGTGTTGCATTTATTCTTTTCTTATTTTTCCACGTTACCAAAAGAACTTGAGATATCACATTCATGCATTTTAGGTTAAGCCAAATTGAGCAACTGAGAGCGTTTAAATTACGTGACAAGCAGATGATCTTACGTCTTGCACTTAGCCACCTTGATGCAAAAACAAAGGTCGTGTTAAGAATAGCCAAGTTGCTACTGCTCACACCGTTTTTTGCCTCATTGGTCGTATTTGAAGGCTGGCTGTTATTACCTGTCTTACTCGTGGCAGGATTAATTTATCCGCTACTGACCACACCACTGGAAATACAATTTGGCAAACCCAAGTTAGCTCAGGCAATCGCTGAGTTTAACGCCTCGAATAAGCCCTGATCTTCAATCTACCTGTGTGCGAGCAACTAAGCTCGCACACAATAACTACGACTAGACTCTAATTTTCCCCTCCAGTTTTGCCAATATTCCTTTCCCAATTCCTTTTACTTCCAGCAACTCCGTTGTTGTTTTAAAGCGCCCCATTTTCTTACGGTACTCTACGATGGCTTCAGCTTTACGAATACCAATCCCTGGTAAACTTGAAAGCGCCGAAGCGTCAGCGGAATTAATATCGAGTACAGCACTTTGCTGCTGTGTTTGAGAGACAGATTTTGCTTGATCCGTAGGTTTTGCGAGCACACTTGAACAGCTTAAACCTAGCGCCAATAAAATAGAAAGTATGGTGGGTTTATTGAACATATATACACTCCTTGTGCGTAAAAAGTATCCAAAGCTTACTGCATTTACCTCGGTGAGTGATTGCAGAAGCTTTTTAAATAAAGATTGGAATATTGACTTTGTCAAAAAACATTCATTCTTTCAAAAATTAAAATAAACATTAAGCTTTTGTTTTTAATGAATTTAATTAATTCTACTTCACTCAACAGCACTTGAAAAATTTTCAAAATAACTTGCTTAATCACTCGATTCGATTTACTGTATAAAAAAACAGTGAATAGGGGAATAACCATGGCCGTTATCATCAAATATGTTGTTGAAAGAAATGGAGTCGAGCGTATGACTTTCACGTCTAAAAAAGAAGCTGATGCTTATGATAAGATGCTAGATGTAGCTGAAGCATTGGAAGACATGCTAACGAAAGTTGACGTGCCGCTGAGTGAGCAACAAGTTGAATCCCTAGCGCTTGAAATTGCAAAACAAAAAGATGACTTTGTGTCTGTGTTAAAAGGTGGCAAAGTAGCACCAAAGGCCAATACCAAAAACAAAGCTGAAAACGAAAAAGCGTCAGATCCAGATAAAGTGACCAAAATTAAGCAAGCCTAAATGATAATAACCACTTACTTCAGTGGGTGGTTTAGGCTGAAAATAAAAAACCGCATGTTCTGCGGTTTTTTATTTTGTGCTGTGTAGCGTGGTATTATTTAATCACGCTTGCCACTGCGTCAGCAAAGTAGTCAATATTGTCTTTGCTTACGCCAGCTACGTTAACGCGGCTAGAGCCTACCATATAGATAGCATATTCAGTGCGTAGTCTGTCAATTTGCTCTTTATTAATACCCAAGAAAGAGAACATACCGTGCTGACGGTCGATGAACGAGAAGTCTTGCTCAACACCTTTTGCAGCTAGGCTTTCTTTGATCAACGTACGTAGACCATTGATACGACCGCGCATTTCGTCAAGTTCGTCATACCACATTTGCGTAAGTTCAGTACTGCTTAGAATGGTATTTACAATATCAGCACCGTGTGCTGGCGGCATTGAATAGATACTACGAACCACACTAAGTAATACTGAGTTTGAAACATCAGCAGTTGCACTGTCTTTTGCAATGATTGAACACGCACCGATACGCTCGCGGTATAAACCAAAGTTTTTAGAGCAAGATGAACAGATGATCATTTCATCAACTGTATCCGCAACCGTTCTAAGGCCTTGTGCATCTTCTTCAAGGCTAGTACCAAAGCCTTGGTATGCAATATCAATTAATGGCGTAAAGCCTTGCTCTTTTGCAAGTTCAGCAACCACTTTCCATTGCGCTTGATTTAAGTCCATACCACTTGGGTTATGACAACATGCATGAAGTAGTACTACATCACCTTTAGGTACTTGCTTCAGCGCATTGATCATCTCATCAAACAACAACCCTTTGTTTTCGTAGTCGTAGTAAGGATACTCTTTAACTGTTAGACCCGCTGCTTCAAATAGGCTGATGTGGTTTGCCCAAGTTGGAGTCGTAACCCAAACAGTTGCATTGGTGTTGCAACGTTTAATAAATTCGGCAGCAACACGTAATGCGCCAGTACCACCAGGTGCTTGCGCCGTACGTACGCGATTTGCCAATAATGTACTATGCTCTCCAAGTAACAGTGTTTCCATCTTTTGACAGAAGTCTAAATTACCAGCCAAACCAATATAAGATTTTGTCGTTTCGTTTTCTAAACGAAACGCTTCCGCTTTTTTAACCGCTTTAAGTACCGGCGTGTTTCCCTGCTCGTCCTTATAAACACCTACACCAAGGTCAATTTTGTTTGGGTTAGTGTCCTGTTTATAAGCGGCCATCAGGCCTAAAATAGGATCTGTTGGAAGTGGTTTTAGCTCTGAGAACATGGCTTATCTCTTTTATTTTAATTAATGCAAACTCGAGCGGCTGACGCCCGATTCCAGTAGACTTGATGGTAACATAGAGACTTGCATCTCAGTTACCATATTTATCTAGAATTTTATTCATTTTTGTAAACTTGGCAGCACCACAAAGGCGTCAAGTTTACAGCCGGACATTCCGATAATTATTTGGGTAAATATTCAGGGATTCTCGTACATGCTGCTGCAAGCAATGCTAAAATTTCTTCGTTGAAAAATGACTCAGAAAACGCTTCTGCATCAATAATTCCAATACAATTTTGAGCATCATCGAATAATGGCATACAGGTTTCTGCTTTCACCTTTGGATCGCAAGTGTAGTACTCTCCACCACTGGCGACATATTGAGGGATGTCATTAATCACTCGAGCTTTAGCACTTAATACCGTTTGAATATTATTTGACGTAGCGGCAAAAGCCTCCGTTATTGGGAATAGCGGTCTACTCGGCGCGCCAGAGTACGCTAATTTGAGAAGTTGTTTCCCTTCATTTGTCGCTCTTGCTTGGTATATGCCAAACCAATCAACAGCTGTAAATTCAACTACCGCTGACACTATCGTTTGCAGCTTAGCAAGCGATTGCTCATTCACCGTGTTCTTTTCAACGTAGTCACTCAACAAAAAAGGCGCTTCCTGAAGGTGCCCAAACAAGCTACAAGCGCCTCCTTCCCCAAGCTCAGGGATCTGATATGACCACACAGCAAGGCTTGAGTTTTGCTCAATATAAGCATCTAGTTTTTCTAATTGCAGCAAAAGCAATTCGCGGGAGATAGATAATCCACTCAATGAAATATAATCTGACATTTTAGCCATCTAAACATCTAAAGTTAATGCAACTTTACCACGCTCTTTATACCTTGCCAACACTAAAAAACAGGTACATAGAGTAATAGGAATAGATATTAAACTAAAGCAGAGGTGAAATGCGCTTGAGTGGAATTTAGACCGATTTGGAGGTGAGTGAATAAATCATTTCTACTTCATTTCCAGCACTGTTGTAGCTAACGCTTTGGGCAATCTCGTTAAGTAAGCTAACACCTCGACCGTGGCTATGCTCTTGCTGCGCTTTATTGCGCTCGCTTGATTCAAAACCATTACCTGAATCACAAATGTTGAAGTATAGCTTTAGCTCTTCAGGGCTATAGCGCACAGAAATAATAATGAGCGCTTCTTTTAGCTCCTTCAGAACACTCTCTCGCAGACTATAGAACTCAAAAAACCCATCTTCTTTATTTTTAATCTCAGAATCTAGCCCCAGCACTCCGTGATCTAAAGAATTATTGTAGGCCTCGGAGAGTAGTAAGAAGATGTTAGAGCGATGCGCCGAAATCCCGTCAACTTCACTAAGCAAGTCCACCAGCTCAAGTACCGGATCTGTCGTTTTCATCTGCTTGGCATCTAAAGATAACGAAATATTAAACGGCAAACTTGAATAATGGTTAGGCGCAGAAACAATTGAATCGCTAGCAACGCAATTAACAATCGCGATACTTAAGTCATCTTGTTGCTCTGTATTGCCAGAAAACTCGCGAACTTCAGAGATAATTTGATCCGTGGAAATATGCTGCCGACTCGCCAGCAAGCGCTTTAACCGTCGTTCGCCATACATTTCCCCCCGCTCAGACTCAGACTCGATGATACCGTCTGTCGCCATTACGAGGCGTTGGTCGGGGCTAACTTCAAAATGCAGCAGATTACGTTCAAACTCATCGACTTCTAAAATGCCGAGTGCCATATGTTGGCTCTCAATGGTTTTAATAAGGCTACCATTTTGGTCAATCAGATATAAATCTGGCAAACCACCAAGCCAAGCAGAAACACTTTTCCCTGAGCTGCTCAATTCAATGATTGCTGCTGCACAAAACATATGACCGGGTAATAACTCATTAAGGGCGGTATTGAGCTCAACGGCTATATCACTCACCGCCATCCCCTTTTGCACCATAGTATAGAAAATGCGCGACGCCGGAAGCGCGCCGACCGCAGCTGCTAAACCATGGCCAGTAAAATCACCAAGTAAACAATAAAAGCCACCCATCGGGCTCTTGGCCATTAAAAACATATCGCCATTAAACATTGACGCGGGTGACAAGTGATATTCACAAATCTCAGGATATTCAGATTGTTGTGCAAGCGCATTACTAAAGATGTGCTCAACAATCTCGTGCTCTCGCTCTATTTGGTTATAGTGATATTCTAGTTGTCGGCGTTGTTCGTTGCTTTGTTGGCTGAGCCTACGAGTCCTCGCATGCGCTTTGATTTTGGCTGATAAAATGACTTTATCAAACGGCTTATGAATAAAGTCATCGCCTCCTACAGCGAGACACTTTTCAAAGCTGCTTTGATCTTCAAGTGCAGTGATAAAGATGATGGGGAGGTATACGTCGCCCGCATATTGCTTTATTTTGGGGGCAGTCTCAAAGCCATCCATTACGGGCATGACAACGTCTAGCAGCACGATGTCGATGTCCTGACTTTCGAGAATTTTTAATGCATCACGACCATTGTGCGCACAAAAAACGGTATAAAATTGTTGCTCAAGCATCGCCTTGAGCAGCTTACAGTTTAATACCTGATCGTCGACTACCAAGATATTCATGAGGGGCTAATCTATCGGCGTTCAGTCAATATCAAACTTCTTATCAAAACGAGAGATCTGGAGGATTTTCTTAAGTTGTGGACGACAATTACTAATTTGAATGCTAGAAACTGAGCTTCCTAGTGTTTTTTTCATATTTAACAGCATACCCAAAGCGGAGCTATCCATATAGTCGGTTTCACGCAGGTCAACAACAACCTTTTCGGTTTGATCATTCACCTCCGCATACGCCTGACGAAACGATTGCACCAAATTAAAGTCGAACTTGCCTCTAATTTGAATGGTTAGTGTCTTACCGTCAGCAGAAGCGTTTTTACTCAAGCTCATCATTAAGCTCCTAAATTATTTTGATTTGTTTCCCCTCACCAATTTAAATATAACGCTTAAAAATCATTTAGCAAAAAATAAAAAACATCTAATCTGCTTTTTGCTATGATCTCTGCAAAGAACCCGTAAGAGGACCAGAATCAATGTCAGAATCAAGACTTGTGTACTCCACAGATGTAGGCCGTATTGACACCAAAGAGCCAAAGCAAGAAGTTCAAGGGAAAGTTTTTAAGGACGGCGCCGTTCGTATTGAAAGACAAACTAAAGGGCGCAAAGGTAAAGGTGTTATGCTTGTTGTTGGCATCGATAGTGAACAGCACGATCTCAAGAAATTGGCAAAAACGCTTAAATCTAAAATGGGTCAAGGTGGTGCAGTTAAAGAAGGCGTTATTGAAATTCAAGGCGATGACAGAGAAAAGCTTAAGCAATTATTAGAAGGCCAAGGCTTCAAAGTGAAAATTGCTGGTGGTTAAGCGCTTATTATTTTCAGCCCCAAGCTTTGGGGCTGAGTCGCTATACCGCTGGGGCAAACCGCAAAATCTCGGCTTCACTTAACGGCGGGCTGTAGTAATAACCTTGTACAATATAGCAGTTATTTTTCGCCAAGAACGTCATCTGAGCCTCAGTTTCCACCCCTTCAGCAATAACCTGCAAATTTAATTTTTGCGCCATCGCAATGATAGCTGCAGTGATTTCCATATCGTTCGGATCTTCAGGGATATCCTTTACAAAGGAGCGGTCTATTTTGAGTATATCAACTGGGAAACGCTTAATGTAACTCAAAGACGAATAGCCTGTACCAAAGTCGTCAATAGACAGTGAAACACCAAGCGCTTTGATATCTTTAAGTTGTATGATTGCCGCTTCCACGTCTCCCATCAACATACTCTCGGTAAGTTCAAGGTGTAGTAGAGTCGGCTCCATCTCAGTTCTGTCAATAATATCTGACAGCGTACTGATCAATTGTGCGTCTTTAAACTGTCTCGCAGAAAGGTTGATGGATACGTTGGCAATCTTGCCCGCGGCTTTTAAACGACGAGAAAAATGGCATGCTTCTTCTAGCACCCATGCACCAAGCTCTACGATTAGGCCTGTCGCTTCAGCAATTGGAATAAACTTACTTGGCGGAATAGTTCCTTCGCTTGGGTGGAACCAGCGAATAAGTGCTTCATAGCCTACAACCTCTCTACTTTCACTGTTCACTTGTGGCTGATAATGCAAGGTAAATTGTTGCGCTTTAATTGCTATACGCAGCTCGTTTTCTATATATAGGCGCTCGTTAGCAGCTTCGTCTAAATCTTGGCTATAGAAATGGTAAGTGTTCCGCCCTTTTGCTTTGGCCTGATACATTGCCAAATCTGCATGTTTAAGCAGCTGCTCCTCTTCTTTACTGTCAAACGGAGCCATGGTGATACCAATACTTGCACTGACGATCACTTCGTTATTCCCCAGTTTTATTGGTTCTGCCAGTGTCTTTTGAATGATATTGGCAACTTCCATGGCATTTTCTCGCTCATTGATGCCACTCAGTAACACCGCAAACTCATCCCCACCCAATCTGGCAATGGTATCTTCTGCACGGAGCCGCTTTTTCAATCTCGTCGCGACTTCAAGCAATAAGCGGTCACCCGCGTCATGTCCCAAGGTATCATTGATGCGTTTAAACTCATCTAAGTCAAAGTAAAATAGAGCAAAGGCGTAATGGCCACGTTCGGCAAGCGCCATGGATTTACGTAACTGCATCCTGAAAAACGTTCGGTTGGCAAGGCCAGTTAAGGTATCAAAGTAAGCCAATTCTTCCATTTTACGCTGGCTTTCTTTTACAAACGAAATATCTTGGGCTGAGGCGACATAACTTGAAATTGCGCCGCCTTCTTCACGGATCGGCGACACGCTCAAACTGACCCAAATAGGCGCCTCTCTGTTACCCGCCAACATGGTATCCCCGCGCCAATGATTGCGACTGCGTAAGTCAATATCGATATCATCAATGAGAATTGCCATGTCTTTTGAAATAATACTCAAAAGCGGAGAGCCAATAAAATGCTGTTCATCATAGCCCGTCATTTCCTGCATTTTTGGATTGACATACTCAATTTGAAAATGCTCATTGGTCAATACAACGCCAGTACCAGAGAAAGCCACAGCTTTTGACAACCGGTTTGCCGCCTTTTCTGCGATTTCCTTTTCTGTAATACGTTGATTTAGGCCATTTACAAGCTGTTTTATCTCAACACTCATGTCATTAAATGAGGCGTTCAATTGACCTATTTCGTCATCGGTATGGGGTAAGGTTGGCGTATCCCACTGCCCTCGGCCAAATCCCTTCACTGCTTTAACAAGCGCATTGATGCGTTTGAGTACTAATTGATATAGCACCTGATGCAGTAATATCGCAACAAAAATGGCATACAGAATAAACAAACCAAAGAACTTAACTTTAAGCTCTTCAATGGCCGAGATAGCCGACGCCCGCTTCTTGTAGATCCCAATGTACCAATCTAAATTGGCAATATGGGTCACGTGCATAATATGCCAGTTGTCTTTATACCTAAATTCATCTTGGATATTTGGTAGCTTAGTAATAAGTGCAGTTTGTACTATTTTACTCAAGTCTTCAGGTAGTTTGTTGTGGTCCAGTAGCTGCCCGGTCGTAGCAGTGGTTTTAAACAGACCTGGAGCTGCCAATAACCGACCCTGTTTATCAAAAACGATGAAGCCTTGCTGATGGTCAGATTTAGGTAATTTTTCGAGTAAGGTGGTCAACTCTATATCGCTACCCGTTAACCCAAGGTATTTATCATGTAAGTATAAAGGCACCAAAATACTCACCACCCACTTGTTCCAAACCCTATCAAAATACACGCCCGACCAAACCGCTTCCCTCGTTGGGTTTTGTTCAGCGTGTAAAACAGGCAAGTTATGAAGCTGATTATTTACCAGCCTCGGGTCTTTCGCTAATAAGGCATTAGGAGGTGCAACACGAACAAAGCCGTCTTTTGTAGATAAGTAAAAATTAAAGAAATCTTGTAACAGTGGGGGCGCCAGAATATTCCAGAGCAATTCAGATTCAGAAAATAGCTTTTGCACTGACTGCAATTTTAAATTGCCAGTATACATAGCTGCGGAGAGGCCATTTTTAGCTGTACTCGCTAAGTTTTCGCCACGCACGTCAACGCTCGCTTGTGCGCCAGATAAATCTTGTACGCCATAAAGTAAATGCTTGGAGACCACTGAATTGGCTTGTTCGGCCAAGTTAGCTTTAAGATCGAGGTAATTTGAAAACTGATTGTTCACCTGCGCGCTAAAACGCTTGAGCTCATCATACTCTTCATAGATTAACTGCTTTTCTTCAGATTTTAGCATCAATGCCGCAGCAAAAACCCCCGCGATCAAACACACGGCCGAAATCAACATCGACAGCTTTACACTTAAAGAGCTTGCACCATATCTTGATGGGGGACGACGATTGCCCACAAGTTAACCTATTCTTTTATTTACAGTGGTGGTGTTGCCTGAATATACCAGAATATTTTTCGACTCGCCAATAAGTTACGTTTGATTAACGTACTTAACTCACTGAGATTGGACACTTATCTACCAAATAACTTAGGTTTTTGCGCATACGTCCAAAGTAGTACTTGTTTTCTCGTTTAGTTCTATGCTAATAATGTATTCAGTTTCAAAGTAAGGTTTGAATAAATGAATTTCATCACACGCAACAGCAACACATATTTCTTTTTTAGCTTCTTTAGGTGAAGAGGCTTGACTGTTCGCGAGTGAAAAAGAATAGCTAAGCCTCCCAACTTCGGGAGGCTTTTTTTTTGGCTAAATGGGAGTGAGGACCTATGACACAAAATACATTAGATGCCCTTAGGCATGACATCAATGAGATAGATTCAGAATTACTGATTTTACTGGCAAAGCGACGTCGCATTAGTCATGGCGTGCTGGAATATAAGATTACCAACAACAAACCTATCCGTGATGAAGCACGTGAGCAGGCATTGCTGGAGAAACTGATCCGATATGGTAAATCTCTGGGTCTTGATGCCTTTTATATAAACAGCGTTTTCCAAACTATCTTAGAAGACTCTGTATTAAACCAGCAAGCCATGCTGCAAAAGAACTTAAACCCCGATGCCGTAGGTGATACACACCGCGTTGCCTACTTGGGTGGACAAGGCTCTTATAGCCAGCTTGCTTGTCATAAATACTTCAGTCGTCGTCCCGGTAAGCTTGTGGAAATGGGTTGCCAAAGCTTTGAGCAAATCACCGAGCAGGTAGAGAAAGGCCAAGCTGACTTTGGTATCTTACCTATTGAAAATACCAGTTCAGGCAGTATCAACGAAGTATTCGATTTATTGCAACATGCGCAAGTATCTATTGTGGGCGAAGTAACGCATACCGTAGAGCATTGCCTCCTAGCTTTGCCAGACACAGAATTACAAGCGATCGACAAAATTTATGCGCACCCTCAACCTTTTGCCCAGTGCAGCCGTTTTATTCAAGGTCTTGGGGATATTCAGCATGAAACTTGCGACTCAACCTCTAGTGCATTAAAGCAAGCTGCAGAGCACCCAAATAGTGCCGCGATTGGCTCTGCACAAGCTGGTAAAAATATGGGTCTAGAAGTGGTGAAATCTAGCCTTGCGAATCAGACCGAAAACCATAGCCGCTTTATTGTGGTAGCAAGAAAAGCACTTCAAGTGTCTACTCAAATCCCAACGAAAACCAGTTTAATTATGGCCACCAAACAGCAAGTAGGCTCACTTGCTGACGCGCTGATGGTATTTAAACAGCACAATATCAATATGGTTAAGTTAGAGTCACGCCCAGTACCTGGTAACCCTTGGGAAGAAGTCTTTTATGTAGATTTGCTTGCCAATATTGCAGACTCACAAGTCCAAGTAGCACTTGAAGAATTAAAAGACCATACCCAGTTTGTACGCTTGTTGGGCTGCTACCAAAGCGAGTCTTTGCAAGCCGTAGATGTGTTGTAATCAACCATATTAAGTCACTCTCATTGAGAAAAATAAAAAGCCAGAGCGCAAGTTGCATTCTGGCTTTTTTTGGTTGAGATTTGTTTAACCTTAGGATATTCAGGCTATTCGCCGCTAAGGCCTAGGAGCTCGATTTCTGAGATCTGTACTAAGCCATCGTTATTCGCATTTTTGCTAATATTTAGACGATAACTGCTATAGGCAAAAGCATTGGAGAAAGTAAACGCTCTTCGTTGTAAGCGCTCATCCCAGCTTTCTCCCACCCAAACCGCAACTTCTGTCCACGTCTCACCGCCATCATTAGAACCCAGTAACTGGAAGTTTTCGGGATCGCGCTCTGGTGCATCATTGGCACTGGTGATTGCCAAACCACTCACAATCTGTGGCGTAGTAAAATCAGCTTGGATCCAAGATGGTGATTCCTCTGTTGGCGGGCCTTGCCACTCATTGTGATCTAGCCATTTTGTCTCGATATCATTATCAAACGCCTTTTGTTCACTTTCTGCATCTCCAATACGATTACGCGCGGTAAAGCTTGTTCCAGCCAAATCAGATAAATCTTCAAGTGCATACTGAGGTCCAGCGAGTTCAATTTCAGCTACTTGCACTAATCCATCATTATTCGCATTTTTACTGATAGACAAGCGATAATGTGAGTAAGCCAAACCATTAGCAAACGCGAAGGCACGACGTTCAAAACGCGATTCAAACGATTCTCCTACCCAAGTATTTAATACTTGCCACACTTCCCCATCGTGAGATGCTAAAAGTTGGAAGTTTTCAGGGTCACGCTCCGGCGCATCATTGGCGCTGGTAATGTACAAAGTATTTACCGCTTGCGCTTGCGGCAAGCTAACTTGAACCCAAGCCGGATTTTCAACAGTGGGTGGCCCCTGCCAGTCGTTGTGATCGAGCCATTTAGTCTCAACATTTTTATCAAATGCTTGCGCTGCGCCCTCTGAATCACTAATGCTAAAACGCGCCGAGTAACTCGCACCTTGTACTTGTGCATGATCTAATCCAGAGATTTCTGGACCGATTAATTCAATCTCAGCAAGCTGCATCAAGCCGTCATTATTTTTGTTCTTGGTTATCTCAAGACGATAGCTTTGGTATGGCAATTGATTCGCTACCACAAAGCTTTGACGCTCCCCTCGCGCTTCAAAAGACTCACCAACCCAATTACTCAAATGCTGCCATGTAACCCCGTTATCGTTAGAGCCAAACAAAGCAAAGTTCTCAGGATCTCGCTCTGGTGCATCATTGGCGCTCGTTATCGCAAGCTGATTAACCGCCACCGCCTCATTAAAGTCTACTTGGATCCATGAAGGCGCTTCGACGGTAGGCGGGCCTTGCCAATCATTATGATCTAGCCACTTAGTGGTTGGGTCGTTATCAAATGCCTTATCTTGGTTTTCCGCCTCACCGATACTATTGCTTGCCGTGACCGCAAACGTCTCAGTATTCGTATGGTCAACGCTCGGATAAACCGGCCCAACAAATTGAATTTCTCCAATTTGCAGTAAGCCATCGTTATTTTTGTTCTTTGTCACTGCAATTCGGTAGCTTGTATACTTTTGCGCATTACCAAATACAAAGCCTTGACGTTCAAAGCGCGCTTCAAACGACGCCCCAACCACATTACCCAAATTAACCCAACTCGCGCCCTCATCGTTAGAAGCTAATAACGAGAGGTTTTCAGGGTCTCGCTCTGGGGCATCATTAGCACTGGTAATGTAAACACCGCTAATTGCTTGTTGAGTGGGAAAATCCACCTGGATCCAAGATGGCGCTTCCTCAGTAGGTGGCCCCTGCCAGTCATTGTGGTCAAGCCACTTAGTTTGTGGATCGCCATCAAATGCTTTGTCTGCACTCTCGGCATCACCAATAGCATTTCTTGCTGTGATAGTGGCACCTGATGTCACGACTTGCTGCATCGGTCCCGTGGATACCGGTTCATCAAATAATGGTAACGCTAAGTCCATAATACTATCGGCACTAAGATCTAGCTGCGCAGTTAATGGGTGAGCTTGAAGCGCGTTGTAAATTGGCAATCGAAGCGCTTCAAGTGCAACTTCATCACCGCCAAGTGCGGCGCTAAGATTGCTAGCTGAGTCGCTTAAGACGCCTTGCAAAGAACCTTGCTCGTCAAACTGTGCAAACGCGGCATTGAATAGAGAAAGCTTTTGCACACTTTCGGAAACATATGTCATCTCACAACTTTGCTCACCAGAGTCAGAGGTTGTGCAAGTTTCTCCTAATTCAAAATTCGTTAATTGATCAGCGCTAACCACAGGTAACTCAAAAACATTGATGTTCCCGGTTTGCCAGCCAAGGGCCCGAAGCAATAACGCAGACATCTCCACTTTTGCCAATGCCATTAATTCGGGAGTAGAGACATTACGCCCCTCAGCAATTTGCTGCTCTACCAGCATGGTTGCTAGTGTCGTCAAGGCGTTGATTTGTATGGTAGCATCAGCACTGCCATCGGCATTTGAACCAAACGGCACGGCGACATGACTTAAGGTAGCCAAAGTCACACCAGCAATGTAATCGCCACTTACCTGCTCCCCAATTCCTGCAGAACCACAGCGACTGGCGTCGCAGCGCATCTGCGAGCCTTCACTCGTTGTGGCGGTCACTTTAATGGTGGAATTAATGCCAAACCCGGCTTTACCCGTCAGTTCAATAAACAACTCCCCCGATTGACTGGTTGCCGAGTTCTCATCCATCATCATGCTAGAGCCATTGAGCGCCGTCACCGAAATGCGGGCTTGGCTCAACGCGCCTTTTATCACTGAACCAGATACTTCTGCCGTCGTCACAGCAGGGGTTACTGGCACTTCTTCAACTTTTGGGTCATCGCTCCCGCCGCCACATGCAGCCAATAAACTGCTAACGGCAATGAGCGGGATCGCATTTCTTATTTTATTTAACGTTTTCATATTTATCCCTTCTTACATATCAACCAACTCGTGTGACTAGGCTGATATAAACGCACCACAAGCAGGTGATAAGCCGTGATATTGTTTCTCGTTGTGCTGACACGACTTCACCCTGTTTGCATTACTTTATGGTTATCGCCAAAATTAAAATCGATAGGTGATCCCGGCATAGTAGCGCTGCCCGGTGTAGCTGCTGCTGCGCAATCTCGCTTTAGAATCTTCACCATAAAAGGTTCTCGGTTCTTCTTTGGTTAGGTTGATCACAGACGCGGTTAGGATCAGGTTTTCCATCAAGTTATAAGAAGCATTCACATCAACTTGTTGGTATGGTTCCTGATATACAGTGAGTCCGTCGGCAAGCCCCAAAGCGGTTTCTCCTCGGCGGTTATATGATGCTCTGACACTAAAAGTGTCATTCTCGTAATAGGCGGAGAAGTTAAATTGATTATCGGCACTGCCAACAAGCGCAGACTCACCGACCTTTTCACCGTCTACGCTAATGTCTGCCTGATTGGTATCGTTTAGGGTGTAGTTAACGTTGAGACCAAAGCCATTGTCGAATGCATGTTGTGCAAACAGCTCTATTCCCCGAGAGGTTGCGTTTGTACCATTGGCGGTGGTGGTAAACGGCGTGACGGTAATATCACCCGGCGGTACAATTTCAACACCGGTAAAAGGGTTATCAAAGCCCTCAAACGGCCTTACTGAGGTAATAATCAAGGGCACGATAAAGTTATCTACGTCTTTGTTGAATACCGCAATGCCAACCGCAGATCCTTCGCCATAATAATACTCCGCAGATAAATCCATCTGTACCGATTCAAATGGTTTTAGCGCCTTGTTACCCCCTGAGCCACGCCACCCAGGCTCCACAGGGTTACCTCTAAACTCTAGTCTATCGTCTGCCCATTCTTGAGAGATAAAGGTCAGCTGCTCTGGCGCCCCCATGTCGTTGAACGGAGCTCGAGACATCGTTTTGGCGATAGCACCACGTATGACAAGATTGTCGCTGGCATCCCAGACAATATTGAAACTAGGTAAAAATTGCGAGTCGGTTACGGTACGCACGGTGGTGGTTTCAACGTCAATAAGGCGCTCATCACCTAAGATATCCTCTTCGGTGACATCATCAATGTCATCTAAAAAGTAGTTAATTTTATCCGACGACATAATCTGCGTTTCAGTCTCAACATAGCGTACCCCGATGTTTCCTCTAAAATCTCCAAAAGAAAAATCGGCCTGTAGATAGGCGGCCATGATCTCTTCTTCTATGTCGAACACAAAATCAGGCTCACGGCGCGTGTGCTTAACATATTCACTGGTCACGATTTCTCGGTATCGATCCCAATTGATCGTGGGCATCGCATTCACTTCAAAACCGCCTGGGATATTTTGTTCAGACGTTGCATTCAAAATATCCTCCAGTTTTGGCATACCCCCAATCCACTGATAAGACACTTCATCAATGGCACCTTGACTAAATGGATCTAGCTCGCCACTGGCAATTCTGTCAGCCCCATCTTGAGTAATGAAGAAGGTGTTGTTGGTTTCGCGGTGTAGTGTTGCTTTACGATATTTAGCACCGACGCGCAGCGTATCAACGATGCCGTACCCGACGCGATAATCAAGGTCTAACTGAGCATAGTCCTCTTCTAAGTCACTGACGACAAAGCTTGAACCTGTCGAACCCGGATCGGGATCGCCGGCAATACCAGCCTGAAGGTTAGACAACAAAGCGGGATCAGCGTACAGCGACACTCTGTCACCTAATCGCCACCCTGCAAATGAAGCGGCGTTTTCAACCTGCCCGGAATCGCTGCGACTCGCAGGTTGGCCGCTTTTATACGCCGCACTCCAAGATTCTGAAGGGCCACCGCTGGCTTCAGTGTGACCAAATTTACCGCGTAAGTCATATAAGTCACCGGCATACTCAAAGGCAAAGTCGTAGGTATCCGAGGTATCTTTTTCTACCGTATAACTACCAATGATCCAAGGAAATTCAAGATTCCCTTCAGTGCCACCAGCGCCACTGGTAAAGTCCATGCCAGTCACAATCGTACCGGTTTCGTCTAGAGTAATACCGGTAAGATAATCTGGGTTGTACTTCCATTCTGGGATCCACATTTGTGACGTGGTGCGATTTTGCCCAAGCTCAAAATGAAAATGATTGAATGTTAAAGATAAATCATCTATTGGACGCCATTGAATGGTGGCTTGTAGCCCCTGACGTTCACGTTTTTCTTTGGTTACCCCAATACCTGCAACTTGCGGTGCCCAAACACCATCATAAACGTTACCATAAGCATCTTCTAACGCTGCAAATCGACGTGTACTATCGGCAATCACATTGCCCGCCGTGTCCGTTGCTGGCAAGTCTGAACTCGTTGCCCAACGCCAACCGCCACCGCCCGACATATCACCGCCTAAAGAGCGGTTGGTACGGTCTTGTTTGGTATAACCAACTAGCAAGCCAAAGGTTTCTTCTTCGTTCTTCCAAGAATAAACGCCGCTAAAATTAGGCTCGTACTCTTCAGTCACATCAGCGTAGGTATATTCAACATTTAACGCCCCAGAATTTGCCTCCATATCCAGTGGTTTACGGCTGTGTAGAATAACCGTGCCGCCGACCCCACCTTCATCTAAACGCGCCTCAGAAGACTTAAACACCTCAACCGATTGCACCATGGTAGAAGGCAACAAAGAGTAACTAAAAGAGCGCGACGGCGAGCCCGGAGAAGACGCGATAAAGTTGCCGTTTAACTGCGTAAAAGTAAGATCAGAGGAAAGACCACGAATACTGACGTTTTCCCCTTCCCCGCCACTACGAGAAATCACCACACCGGGTACGCGTTGCAGTGAATCCGCCACATTTTTATCGGGAAACTTGCCAATGTCTTCTGCTGTAATGGCATCCACAATCGCGTTTGATAAACGCTTAATCGCCAAGTTTTCGGCCATAGATGCGCGGATCCCACGCACCTCAATCGTTTCGATTTCCTGCGCTTCCCCTTTTTCGGTTTCTTCAGCCATTGCCCAGTTAGTAGCTGATAACATAGCGAGGACCAGTGCAGACTTGCTAAATTGCCGTGACCTTCCTGTCACATGGCGTCTGTTATTATTATTGGCCATTCCTATCTCCAAGTTTTTTATAATTTGTAAAGCCACGACGTCCCTTGCTGCTCCATGACGCATGACTTTGTGACGACCCTTTTTTGTTTCCCTATAGGGGTTAATGGTTTGTGAAACACTCGTTCAGAATAGGAGCGCTCTACAAAAAGTGATAATAGAATTTCGGTTTGCACTAAGACAAAATCGGCGTTTAGGTCAAAAAAAGATCCAATTTCAATTTCCTTGGTTTATAGTCTGATTAACATAAAAACTCATTATTAGTTTCTATATTAGGCAATTTAAAAACGTTCCAAACACGTGTAACTAAATGTTTTTATTGAACTAATTAAATATTCAAAACCAAGCATTTTAAACTTTAAAATTATTCAACTTCAAGAGTGAAATATGAATTCGGCAAACTATTCAGGTAAAAACTTGGAAATATGCCTCAGCAGCGATAATCCTCATTTGTTGCAGCGAAATGCACAAATTGCTTTTGCATCAGGTGCAACAAGGATAG
Organism: Pseudoalteromonas sp. Of11M-6; assembly: GCF_022347905.1. Classification (NCBI taxonomy): domain Bacteria; kingdom Pseudomonadati; phylum Pseudomonadota; class Gammaproteobacteria; order Alteromonadales; family Pseudoalteromonadaceae; genus Pseudoalteromonas; species Pseudoalteromonas sp. Of11M-6. The sequence goes on from NZ_JAKRFW010000003.1 coordinate 124,805, forward strand.
AGCTCTGTGGTGTTCTGAGTTGCGGTGGCTTGACCCCAAACCCGACGGCGATAGCGGCAGTTGCCCAGTATTTACCAAGCTTTGGCGAATGTATTGTGATGTTACGCCAAGCGCCGCATTTTTTTATTGATGACACCATGCTCTATCAGTTACAAAAAGAGATAGATGGCATTGCTTGCGCGGGTGCAACCGGTATTGCGCTTGGTTTTATCGACGACAATCAGGAGATAGCGGCTGACCACTGTAGCGCACTCATTGCCACGGCAAAATCCTTAGGCCTTTCTGTCACCTTTCATCGCGCCTTTGATGCCGCTGCAAACTGGCAGCAGGCAGCCGAGACGCTGCTAGAGTTAGGCGTTGAGCGGGTCTTAAGCGCCGGCAATACATGGCAAAGTGGTAAAGGCGCAGCGTTTGGTACCAGTCAGCTCATTGCCTTACTGAAAAAACTCAATGCTGAAATCGAAGTGGTGATCGGTGGAGGGGTCAACACGAAAAACGCCGCGGATCTTTGGCTTTTAAGTGAATTTGGTCCACTCTCTCTACATACTCACTCTGGCGTGCATCATGGCGATGAAGTTTGCCCAAGGCTAGTTAATGCAATACTCACCGGATCAGAAAAGGCAATACAATGACAGCATCGAAGCTATTTTTAGGGATTGATGGTGGCGGTACGAAATGTAAAGTCCGCCTCGAGGATCAACATGGACAGCTCCTTGCCGAGGCCACCAGCGGCCCTGCAAACATAGCAACATCAATACATCAGGCCCAAGAGTCAATGTTGAGCGCAACAATGACAGCGCTGACAAACGCAAAAATCCCCCACCACGATATTGCCAACATCAGTGCTTTTGCAGGACTTGCCGGCGCGAATGTCACGACGGCTTGTGAGGCGATGCAGCAATGGCGTTCCCCTTTTGCACGTTTTCAATTTTCAACCGATGCACACATAGCTTGCCTTGGTGCGCATCAACACGAAGATGGCGGTGTAATCATTCTTGGCACCGGATTTTGCGCGGGTCTGGTGACGCATGGACAATTTAGGGAGTTCGGTGGCCACGGATTATTACTCAGTGATGGTGCAAGTGGCAGTTGGATCGGTTTGAGTTTAGTGAAGCATGCCATCGAAGTGCTTGATACACTATCCCCTAGCAGTCTGATGATTGAGTCGTTTTTGGCTGCCATGAATTGCCACAGTACCGAACAGCTAGTCAAACTCACGCTAAACGCCACTCCCCAGTATTTTGCCCAGTTTGCTCAACATGTTTTTGCTACGCCAAACGATCCCTATGCTGAGCAAATCTTAAGTAGCGCGGCACGGTTTATTGAGCGTTATGTCCGTCATTTGCAGAGCTTAGGGGCACAGAAAGTCGCGCTAGTTGGGGGCATTGCTATGCCTATACGCCCATGGTTAGCTGCCGAGTACGCAAATGCGCTGGTGACACCAGCATTACCACCAGAAGTCGCAGCGTTAACGCTCGCTCGACGTTAACTCCTTACGTAATTGCGACGGGATTTCACCAAATAAACGACGAAACTGCTTGCTAAAATAACTTGGCTCTGAAAAGCCACACTGATAAGCGACTTGTGATACTGGTAAACGTGTTTCGACCAATAATTTACGGGCATTTTCCAATCTCACTTCGTTGATAAATTGATTGGGAGTTTTGGCTAAATGCTTTTTAAATCTACGCTCCAGTGCGCTTACCGACAGGTGAGCAAGTTCCGCCAATTCTTCGATACAAATATGACGATGGTAATGTGCCCGAATAAATTCAACGGGCGCTTCAATGGCTCTTACGTGAGACAACGCCTTTGACGTTTTCGCTAGATGTCGTGTAACACCATAAGTGCCCATAATCGCATTTTCGCCATCAAGTAACACTTTTTTTGACGTGGAAAACCATGCCAATTCCCCATTTGCGGTTTGATTGAGTTCTAATCTATCCGTCACGATAAAGCCTTCCATCACTCGTTTATCATCGTTAACGTATTGGAATGCCAAGTGTTGCGGTGAAAAGTCAAAATCGGTTTTCAGTAAGATTTGATCTAGGGTTTTATAGCCCTGATGTTCAACAAAGTGTTGGTTCGCATGCACTATTCTACTTTTTGTGTCTTTGACCCAAAAGAGGATGTCTGGGATCAGATCAAATGCTGCAATCAATTGATTTACGCCAGCTTTATTCAATATTGTTTGCTCTTCCATTGCCCTACTTACCGCCTTTTTATAATTATAATAATTTATTTTAAACGCCGATTTTGTTGCATTGTCAACCGAATTTTTATTATCACTTTGGCGCCTCTGTTACCTATTATCAATAACATCAGATTAACTTACCTCGATAACTCGACGGAGACGGAGCTAAACGATGGATAATAACAAAATCCGCATGGCCATGATCGGTGGTGGAGAAGGCGCTTTCATAGGTGCTGTGCACCGCATAGCCGCGCGTTTAGATGGTCAAATTGAACTTGTTGCAGGCGCATTTAGCGCCGATCCAAACAAAAGCCTAGCAATGGGCCAGCAACTCGGGCTTAACCCAGCACGTTGCTATACCAGCTACCAAGCACTCTTACAACAAGAGGCGGAACTACCAGAGTCGGAGCGCATCCACTTTGTTGCCATCGTGACCCCAAACCATTTGCATTTTCCGATTGCCACAGCCGCTATCGAACACGGCTTTCACGTCTTGAGTGATAAACCTGCAACGCTCAATTTATCTGAGGCTCTGCGTCTACAAACACAGCTTCAGAAGAGCAATTGCTTGTACGGATTAACACACACCTATACCGGCTACCCAATGGTGAAAGAAGCACGCCACCGCATCGCAAATGGCGAACTTGGCAAAATACGCAAAGTCGTCGTTGAATATAGTCAAGGATGGCTTGCAAGTGCTGATGACGAAAACAGCAAGCAAGCCAGCTGGCGACTAGATGCAAGTAAGTCTGGCGTGAGTTGTTGTATGGGCGATATCGGTGTGCACGCAGCGAACCTCGCCGAATATGTGAGTGGCTTGGAGATAGAGGCGCTTTGTGCGGATTTAAACACGGTTGTGTCCGGCCGACAGCTCGACGATGACGGCACCGTGTTACTGCGCTTTGGCAACGGTGCAAAGGGCGTGTTGATGGCAAGCCAAATAGCCCTTGGCGAAGAAAATAATCTCACCTTAAAAATCTATGGTGACAAAGCCAGTATCGAATGGTCGCAAATGGAGCCTAATAGTTTGTGGTTACGTGCGGCAAATGCTCCAGCTCAGTTGATCCGCACAGGAGTGGGTTCACTTAGCCAAGCAGCCATTAGCGCAACTCGTGTGCCAGCCGGTCACCCTGAGGGATATCTGGAAGCATTTGCAAATATCTACCTTAACTTCGCCAGCCTTATTCGTGCGCATCAGCTGCAACCCGATGTGCAGCACGAAGAATTTGACGTGCCAAGTATTAACGCTGCAGTCCGTGGCATGGCATTTATTGAAAACGCGGTCGCAGCTAGTGCAAAAGACACTAAGTGGCACCCCTTTACCATTGGATAAAATAAGAATGAAGCAAATTAAAGGACCCGCTATTTTTCTCGCGCAGTTTGTCTCGGACGAGGTGCCATTTAACAATTTTAATAGTATTTGCCAGTGGGCAAGTAACCTAGGTTATAAAGGTATTCAGCTACCAAGTTGGGAACAGCGACTGTTCGATCTGCAAAAAGCCGCTGAAAGCCAAGATTATTGCGACGAGATCACTGGTATTGCTGCAGAGCATGGCCTTACTATTTCAGAGCTATCAACCCATTTGCAGGGTCAATTAGTGGCGGTGCACCCAGCTTATGACCAAATGTTTGACGGCTTTGCACCAGCAAAAGTGCATGGCTCGCCTCAGGCTCGTATGGAGTGGGCAACCGAGCAGCTAATGTTAGCGGCCAGTGCCAGTGCTAAGCTTGGGCTAACTAGTCACGCAAGCTTTTCTGGCGCCTTGCTCTGGCATACCTTTTACCCCTGGCCACAACGTCCAAATGGCTTGGTGGAACAAGGGTTTGAGGAGCTCGCAAAACGCTGGTTGCCTATTTTGAACCGCTTTGACGAGGTTGGTGTGGATGTCTGCTACGAGCTTCATCCAGGTGAAGATCTACACGATGGCGTGACTTTTGAGCGCTTTTTAGCGGCGACGAATAATCACCCGCGAGCCAATATTCTTTACGATCCAAGTCACTTTGTTTTACAGCAATTGGACTACTTAGCGTTTATCGACATCTATCATGAACGTATCAAAGCGTTCCATGTAAAAGATGCCGAATTTATCCCCAATGGCCGCTGCGGTGTTTACGGCGGATACCAAGGATGGCAACAACGGCCAGGTCGGTTCCGTTCATTAGGTGACGGACAGGTCGACTTTAAGAAAATATTTAGTAGGTTAACACAGTACGGTTTTGATGGTTGGGCTGTATTGGAATGGGAATGCTGTATTAAGCACCCTGAAGATGGGGCCAAAGAAGGTGCCGAATTTATCAAACAGCACTTGATAAGACCAACCGAAAAAGCCTTCGATGATTTTGCAGGAAGTAGCACCGATACCGAACGCAATAATCAAATCCTCGGCATAAAATAAACAGGACTACGACCATGAATAATAATAATCATAATCGGACCGTGTTTCAGCTCTGTTGCCTTGCACTGGTCGTCACATCAATGACGTTCGCTATTCGCGCAGGCATTTTGGGGCAATTAGGTGCGCAGTTTGGACTCTCAGATACAGAACTTGGTTGGGTTAACGCCATGGCATTTCTGGGCTTTCCCGTCGCAACCATGTTAGGTGGCGCAATCTACAACGCCATTGGCGCTAAAAAGTTAGTTGCCCTCGCCTTTATTTGCCACTTTGCAGGGTTGGTTTTAACCATTACCGCTGATGGTTTTTGGTTACTGCTGATCTCGACGTTTTTAATCGGTTTTGCGAATGGTTCAGTGGAAGCTGGCTGTAATCCACTGATTGCCGAAATGTATCCGAAAAACACCACGACCATGCTCAACCGATTTCATGTCTGGTTTCCAGGCGGCATTGTGATTGGTGCACTGGCATCGAATGCCATGACTGCATCGGGCTTTAATTGGCAATGGCAAGTTGCTTTGATATTAATTCCAACGCTGATTTACGGTGCGATGATGGTCAAGTCACAGTTTCCTGAATTTGACCGCACTGATCATTCCACCACCAGCAATCTCAAGCACCTATTTTCTCCGCTCTACCTATTTTTAATTTGCTGTATGACCTTAACAGCAACCACTGAACTTGGTACACAACAGTGGATTGAACGCATACTGGGAGCGTCAGGCGCCTCTCCTATGATGATCCTCGCACTGATCACAGGCTTGATGGCATTAGGTCGCTTCTTTGCCGGCCCAATAGTCCACCGTTTTAATCCAACAGGCGTGTTACTCGGCTCTGCGGTATTGGCAACCGCGGGGATTTTCATGATGAGCCAAGCACAAGGGTCAGCAATCTACTTGGCTGCAATATTATTTGCCTTGGGTGTCACTTATTTTTGGCCAACCATGCTGGGCTGTGTTGCAGAATATACCCCAAAAACAGGCGCACTTGGTATGTCTTTAATGGGCGGTGCGGGGATGTTCGCTGTCAGCATGTGGAATCCAGTAATTGGTAGTTGGATTGATTCGGCGCGACTCGAAGCCCAAGCGGCGAACTTAACTGCGCAGCAATCAGAACTAGTTGCAGGTCAAGCGGTGCTTGAAAATATCCTGTTATTCCCAGCTATTCTCATTGCCGCTTTTATCGGCCTTTACCTTTATATCAATAAAAATAAACGCGTTGAGAAATACGCGTAATACCCTTTGTATTAAGTAGCAACAAGTAAAAAGTGAACAGACGAGGTTCCAATATGCTCAACTCTATAAAAATACTAACGCTGGCATTGGCTGTTAGTTGTGCGGCTTGCGCTAGTACAACTGACAACCAATTGAGCCCGCAAGAACAACAAGCCGGATGGCAACTGCTTTTCGATGGCAAAGATATGTCGCAATGGCGCAACTTTAAAAGTGACGGCCTAAATAGCCAATGGCAAGTTGAGGACGGCGCGATGACACTTACCCAAGGTGGTGGCGGCGATATTCTGACCAAAAAACAGTATCACAATTTTGAGCTCCAGCTCGATTGGAAGATTTCTAAAAAAGGCAACAGTGGGATCTTTGTATTGGCGGATGAAAGAGGCGGTGCAATATACTCCCACGCCCCAGAAATCCAAATTCTAGATAACAAAGAACACCCAGACAATAAAATAGACTCTCACCTTGCAGGTTCTATATATGACCTGTTTGCAGCGCCAAGTACGGCACATAAACCTGCCGAAGCTTGGAACCAAGTTCGCATTAAGCTACAAGATAGTCACCTACAAGTTTGGCAAAATGGTGTAAGCACGACGAGTATCGTGATTGGCAGCACCACTTGGAATGCTTTGGTTAAGAATAGTAAATTTGCAACATGGCAAGGGTTTGCTGAAGGTAAAAAAGGCCACATCGGCTTGCAAGATCACGGCGACAAAGTCTGGTTTAAAAACATTAAGATCAAGGAGCTGTAACCATGGCAACATTTGATCATAAAGTATTGGTCGTTGGCTCAGGTGCCGGTGGCGCAATGGCCGCTTATACACTCACTAAGCTAGGCCACAAAGTTTTATTGCTAGAAGCTGGCAGAAATTACGACCCAAAAACAGAAAGCCCGATGTTCCGTCGCAATAGCGAAGCCCCACTCATGGGCGCTGGTAATAAGGATAAGAACTTTGGTTTTTACGACGCGACGATTGATGGCGGTTGGCAAGTGCCAGATGAACCATACACACGCGCAGAAAACACCGATTTTTATTGGTGGCGTGCACGTATGCTCGGTGGCCGCACCAATCACTGGGGTCGCTACTCGCTACGTTTTAGTGAACACGACTTTAAGGGCAAAAGCCGCGATGGACATGGCGCTGATTGGCCGTTTGAATATCAAGACATTGCGCCTTGGTATGACAAAACAGAAGAAATAGTCGGGATCTGCGGTACCAATACCGGCTTGGATGACATGCCCCCTTCTGCGCCTGGCGTGTTACAGCCACCACCGACGCCAAGAGTACCCGAATTATTGGTTGCAGCTGCCGCGAAAAAAATGGGGATCCCAGCGGTTCCCATGCACAGAGCGGTGCTGACTCGTAACAAAGGCGACCGCTTAGCGTGTTTTTACGCCACGCCTTGTGGCCACGGTTGCTCGATTGGTGCGGCATTCCAAACCACAACCTCGCTTATTCCGATGGCCAAAGCGACAGGAAACCTTGAAGTGATCACCGATGCCATGGTGAAGTCAGTGGCGGTGAATGAAGATGGCAAAGTAACTGGTGTGACTTACGTCGATAAAAAGTCTGCACAAGAACATGCACTCAATGCTGATGTAGTGATTTTGGCGGCCAGCGCCTGTGAATCTGCACGTATTTTGCTTAATTCTAAACATGCAAAACATCCCAAGGGACTTGCAAACTCAAGTGGTCAGGTAGGTCGCAATCTAATGGACTCTACAGGTGCTTGGCTTGGTGCACAAATCCCTGCGTTAAAAGGCCGCCCGCGTTATAACGAAGACGGCCATACCGGTAACCACCTTTTTATTCCTTGGTGGGGACACAAAGCCCATGAGAAAGGTGAGCTTAATTTCCCGCGCGGCTATCACTTTGAAATTAGCAGCGGCTTTAATCAACCGGGCTCTGGCGTGTCTGGCAATAAACAAGGTTATGGCCCCAAATTAAAGCAGCAAGTGCGTGACGCTTATGGCTCCTATGTTGGATTTGCACTGCGTGGAGAAATGCTACCGAACAAAAATTCTTACATGGAAATTGACGAAAACGTCAAAGATAAATGGGGGATCCCGGTTGCTAAGTTCCATTTCAAATGGTCTGACAGAGAGCTTAAGCAAATCGAGCATGGTCTCAAAACCGCTAAGCAGATCCTTGAGAACATGGGTGCCAAAGTCGGCGAGCTACCGCCTGCGGAAAAAGCCATTTCAAAAGGCGGTGAGATCATTCATGAGGTCGGCACGACGAGAATGGGCAGCTCAGCAAAAGAATCGGTAACGAATCAGTGGGGCCAAACATGGGACTGTGACAATCTATTTGTGATGGATGCCGGCGTCTTTGCGTCTAACCCCCATAAAAATTGCACCTTAACCATTATGACCTTAGCGATGCGAAACTCAACTTGGTTGGCGGCACAAATTGATAAAGGAGCGCTGTGATGAATACACCTGTCCGCGTTGATTCTTATAAATATATTTCAGGCATGACACGTCGCGAGTCATTAAAGTGGTTAGGCTTGCTTGCTGCTGGATCTGCGGTGACACTCACCGCTGGTTGCAGTAAGGCCATTGAAGGTGAAACGGCTGCAGCTGGGCACTGGCCAGATATTGAAATAAAGCCAGTTAGCGCTCAAGGGTATGGCACCGATCCAAACATGATCATGCCGCCAGAATCACCTTGGCCGCTCACCCTCACCGAAGCGCAGCTCACGTTAGTTGCAGTACTAGCTGATTTTATTGTGCCAAAGGAAGGAAATCATCCATCGGCTTCTGAAGTACAAGTACCGAGTGTGATCGATGAATGGGTAAGCGCACCGTATCACGGACAACAAAAAGACAGAGTGACAATACTCCATGCGCTTGCTTGGATTGACGATGAGTCGACTTTGCGCTTTAAAAAGCCATTTATACAACTTAGCGCAACGCAGCAAAGTAAGATTATGGATGATATTGCTTATTTTAATGCACAAACACCAGAGCAATTTCAGCGTATAGGTAAAGCATTCTTGCGCTTTAAAGATCTCGTTCTCGGCGCTTACTTCTGCACACCTGAGGGCTGTCAAGACATAGGTTATCTGGGCAATATGCCAATTGCAGGTGATTATCCAGGGCCTACTGCCGAAGCCAAGGCGCATCTAGATGGCGTACTCGCAGAGCTTGGGCTAAGCCAGTATGCGTACCGCGACTGACCCTTGAGTCATTTTGTTATGACTAACCGAAGCAGAGTCTAGCTCTGCTTTTTCTTTAGGAGTAGATCATGTTTGTTGAAAACACCAACCGATTAAAGCAAGTAATGCTGTTCATTGCTTTAATTTTTATCTCGCCACTGTATGCACAGCCTTCCCTTCAACCTTTGCCCGTTAGCGTTCAACTGTGGTCGGTAAAAGATGAATTGGCAAGAGACTTCGACGGCACCTTGCAAGCACTCGCTAGTATGGGATTTGATGGCGTTGAGTTTGCGGGAAACTTTGGCAGCTATGCCAATAACCCAAGTAAATTAAAACAAAGGTTAGCCGAACTCGGCCTAGTTGCGAGCAGCGCCCACATCGGCTTTGACGCATTAGCTGAAGAAAAACGAGCAAGCACCCTACTCTTTTACAAAACCTTAGGCGTATCCACGCTCTTTATTCCTTGGGATGAAAGAGCATGGGATAAAAACCAAGTGCAAGCATTTGTAAAACAGCTTAACCAAGTGCACCAAATTGCCAAACGTTATGATATGAGGATCGGATTTCATAATCATGAGAAGGAATTTAACCCATACGCTAATAGCACGTTTTGGGATTATATCGCCACCAATACCCCTAGCGATTTCCCACTGCAGCTCGATGTCGGCTGGGTGATTTACGCAGGTAAATCACCCAGCGATTATGTTAAGCGATATGCAGGAAGAACCGTATCGACACATATTAAAATACGTACTCATCAAGGAGATGACAAAAGCCCAATCATTGGCGAAAACCACTACCCCTGGAAAGCGCTCATCCAAACCATGCAGCAACACGGCGGTACACAGTGGCTGGTAATCGAACAAGAAGAATACCCAAGTGGCCTTACACCACTAGAAAGCGTCGCCCGCTCAAAAGCGAATTTAGATAAGATACTGAGTGAGTAACAAGCGGGAATATGTTTATCTGAAAAAGCTAATAGCCACTGTCAGGTTTGAGCTTTAGGGTTAATCAAACCTGACTGCTGTAATGGTGCGAGAGTAGAAAATGGTAATATTAAGGTAAGGGAAAATATGGTGCTATAACGCGAAGATACGCTACGCTTTAGGCCCGATTTGTGAAGCGAATGTTTTAAGCGCTTGTATGTGCGTTTACCAGAAACGCCACCAAGGCTTCCCCTCAACCTCATGCAAATAAACAGGGTACTTGGTATTTAGTAACTCAACTGGTGAAGGCAACTGTTCCATCGCTTCTTTAGTTGGATTCATAGCAATAACTTCATTTGCATATGACTGACTAAAGCTGTTGAGGAGTATACCTATTTCTACATTTTTTCTCGTTTTGGGGATTATTTTTCGATTGCACTCAATTAAAGTCACCTCGGCAGATAGACTCCCTTCATTCGTCTGAAAAGAAACTGTCTGTCCCGTTTTTAATACACCGTCCAACACGTATCCACGAAATACGATCCCACGCCCAGCCAGCACAAAAATATCTTCAGATTTGAATCGAAACTTCATGTTAACCCTTTAACACATAATGCCTGTTGCTAGAAAATCGCTGACACCCCATCTCAAACCTGTGCGTTCCAAAGATAGCTTTTTCAGCATCATACAATTAGTAACCGTGTCATTGATTCGTCTATTAACGACTCACCGACATAACGAAGTTGTATAGTTCTAAGCATTGCCACTACAAATTAGCAGCTAAAAAGAATCGTAATGCATACTTGAATGGAGAAAGCTAGTATGCATTAGGTGAATTAATCACCATAGAACAACAAGCCCGTTTTATGTTTTATTGCTAACTCAGCTGCTTCAGATAATTGCGCTAGAGTTGACATAATTTCGCATTTATTCAATGAAACCAAACCTTTCTCAATAGTTTCGTATCTCACAACTGACTTTGACATAAGAGCTAGAGTTTCTTTAGCGAAAGCTACCGTATTTATCAAACGACGGCAATCTTCTACGGTGTAATTAGTTTGCCCATATTCATCGAAATTTTGTCCACCAACATTAATGATTGGTAATAAATATTCTTGAATTTCAAATGATGGAAAATGCCAACTGCTTTGGCCTTCCTTAATGATAGCAATATTCCACAAAATCAAAAGTTCACCTAATGCTTTAAACAATGGAAAACACGAGCACAGCGGGTGGTTTTCCAGTGCTTTAACTTGTTAACTGCTTTTGCAAACATGATAGATTTCCTGTGTATCAACAAACTTGTTCACTTGGGACCAATTTTGACCATCGTAATAATTAACAACAACACCATGCTTATGTACATATATCGTAATTTTGTCTGATTTATAAAAATATCCAGGAGCAGCAGTTGCTACATAGTTTTGCCAGTTTGAGCCATTTAATTTCAACCATTTATTAAGTCGGCTATATTCAACTGAACCCTTGTTGATTTTTCCATTACATGTAGCCCAAAAATCTGGTTGATAAGCAGAAAAGTCTATATCTTGGGAACGGTCAAACCACAGAAACAATGCGCCAACTAGAAGTGCTGCAACGATAACAACACATGCAATAACTTTAAGGAACTTGACCATGCGACTCCATGCAGTTAACGAGTCAGTAGAATCACTTGTTTTTAATACATTTCCCATTGTGGTATTAACCTTAGCCGTGTTCTTTATTTGATTCAACCATTCACTTTAAAAAGAAAGAAATCGCTGACACCCACCTCATGCTTGGAGCTGTATTATCAGCATTGATGCAGATAGTAACGGGTATTATTTGATACTTCGCTTCGTCAGGCTAGGGATTGGAACAAATTTCTTTTGTATCAGCATCTAAGTTATTTGTCGCCATAAATGGCGACCTACATAAAATCGTGGCGTAAAGCCACTCCCGCAACACTATTTGCACTGTGATGTAGGAGACATACCTTGACGCTAAATACTTTCCTCATAATCCAACACTTTTGCGTCATTGGCTTTGTTAAGCAGGCCTCGGCTTTGTGATAAGAAGTGTTTCGCGCTTTCTGAGAAATACTGTTTGGCCTCTGAAAAAGATTGCATTAGGCCTTCTTTATCGCCTTGTTGTAGCTTGGTCAATGTCTGCTCAAAGGTATCTTGATAGCTTGCCAATAACCCTTCTACATCATTAAATTGCGCGAGCATAATATCTGAATAAAGCTCAGGGGATTGCGCAAACAGCCGTCCCACCATCATCAGCTCTAATTGGTAGATAGGCGATGAGCAGCTTCTTAGCTCTTTTAATGAATGGCACTGCTTAGATAAGAACTGACCGTATACAAACGTAGTTAAGTGGCGCATTACCTGAATGATCTGCATGGATTGGTCGTGTTTTTTAGCGTCCATCGGTACCAACTGGCTGCCCCAGATCTTTAGTTGCTTGATTAATCCTTCGCATTGCTTTGGCATACGTCCTTCGCACACCACGACAGTTTGCTTAACCCAGTGAGATATATCTGGACCAAACATAGGGTGTAGACCGACCACAGGGCCGTTGTGCTTGTTCATTAGTACTTTGAGCGGGGCTTGCTTCACAGAGGTAATATCTGCAAGAATACAATCATCAGGTAGCGCTGGTAACTCGTTAACGACTTGCTCTAGCGCGTTAATTGGTACGCTCACCAGCACCAATTTTGCATAACTCAGTAGCTCAGTAGCCTGTGATTGATTGTCTTTGTCTAAAATGCGTACTTCGTAGCCTGAGCGTCTAAACTGTTTCGCAAACAGTTTACCCATGGCGCCTTGGCCACCGACAATAACAACCGGAGACATTTTTGGTGCGGCACAGGCGAGTTCACTTTGCTGGTTTTCGTAGGCTTCTCGCATCATACGACGCAGAATATCTTCAACTAAATCAGGGTTTACCCCTTTGGCATCAGCTTCTGCGCGCCGGGCTTTGATCAGCTCAGCTTCGCGCTTCGGCACATGTAGCGGTGCGCCCTTTTGCTGTTTTATTTTTCCAACCTGTTCGGTCAATGCTTTGCGCTTTGCAAGTAGCGCGACAAGCTCGCTATCGCAATCATCTATTGCAACGCGTATTGCTTCTAAATCGTTAGCCCCATTCATGATGTAAACTTATATATACAGTAGTAAATTAAATAATACACCGAGTCTAACAAGAAGTACGCCGCTTTAAAAGTAAGCAACCATGAAAATATCGTGACAAGACGCCTGATATGTCAGTGAGTATTCACAGAATGGAAATAATGAGAGGGATAAAACCAAAACAGGCCGCATAAAGCGGCCTGTTTTATCTGCATTTGATAAATGCGACGTATTAGTTAAGTTTCTCTTTAATACGTGCAGATTTACCAGAACGCTCACGTAGGTAGTAAAGCTTAGCGCGACGAACCGCACCACGACGCTTAACTGCTACGCTGCTGATAAGAGGGCTGTGCGTTTGGAATACACGCTCAACACCTTCACCGCTTGAAATCTTACGAACAGTGAAAGATGAGTGTAGACCACGGTTACGCTTAGCGATTACAACACCTTCAAAGGCCTGTAGACGCTCTTTGTTACCTTCTTTTACGCGTACCTGTACAACTACTGTATCACCAGCGCCGAACGCAGGTACGTCTTGCTTAAGCTGTTCAGCTTCAAGCTCTTTAATAATATTTTGGTTTACTTTTGCCATTTTATTTCTCACATTCCTAGGTGTAACTGTCTTCTAGCCACAAGCTTGGCCATTCTCTTGCTGAAATTCAGCAAGTAATGCCGCCTGCTCCTCAGTCAGAGCTAGGTTACGCAACAAGTCAGGACGACGTTGCCAAGTTCTACCCAAAGACTGCTTTAAGCGCCATTTGGCTATTTCTTGGTGGTTTCCGCTGAGTAATACAGCAGGCACCTGTTTATCATCCAATGTTTCCGGCCGAGTATAATGAGGACAATCCAACAAGCCATCCGAAAATGAATCTTGCTCTGCTGATTGGTTATGACCTAACACACCTGGCACTAATCGCGCTACTGCATCGATTAATGTCATGGCAGGTAACTCACCACCGCTCAGTATAAAATCGCCGATGGACCACTCTTCGTCTACATAAGACTCGATGATCCGCTCATCAATACCTTCATAACGACCCGCTACTAAAATCAACTTTTCAGAGTGCGCCAATTCAGTCGCACCTTGTTGATCTAGCTTTCGCCCTTGAGGGGACATATAAATTACTTTAGCGCCTTCTCCTGCTGCCGCTTTGGCATCAAGAATAGCTTTTTTAAGAGGCTCAACCATCATCAACATTCCCGGGCCACCACCATAAGGGCGATCATCCACGGTTCTATGTTTATCAGTGGCGTAGTCTCTTGGGTTCCAACAATTAAACTCAATCAAGCCGTTTTTCACAGCTCGACCCGTTACGCCTTGCTGAGTTATCGCATCAAACATCTCAGGAAAAAGTGAAACCACTCCAACCCATAGCTTTTGCTGATCACTCATTAAAACGCTGGATCCCAATCTACCGTAATTCTTCTCTCGTCATGATTAATATCCAAAATAACAGAGTCTGTTAAGAATGGAATTAATCTTTCCGATTGGCCAAATGCATCTTTTTTGTTTGCTTTCACAACCAAAACGTCATTTGAACCAGTCTCCATCAAGTCATCAACTATGCCTAAGTCGTAGCCTTTATCGGTTACTACTGACATGCCGATGAGATCTCGCCAATAAAACTCCCCTTCAGGTAATTCAGGAAGCTGCTCAGCATAAACAGCGATTTCAGCATTGGTATAAGCCACTGCTTCGTCTCTGTCGTTTACCTGTGCAAACTTAGCGATATATCCCTTGTTGTGACGACGCCAGTCGCTCACTTCAAGGTTTTGCCATTTACCTTGTTGCCCTATCAACCATGGGCTGAAATCGAAGATCCCTTGGGGATCGTCAGTAAATGAATGCACCTTAAGCCAACCCTTGATGCCATAAGGAGCACCAAGCTTACCAACAACGATTGTCGAGGTTTTACTTTGACTCATGGTTACACTTACGCCTATTAAGCCGCTTTACGAGCGTCTTTAACCAGCTTCGCAACACGATCTGAAAGAGCTGCACCTTGACCTACCCAGTGATCAACACGAGATAAATCTAAACGTACTTTTTCTTCCTGACCTGCAGCGATAGGGTTAAAGAAACCTACCTTCTCGATGAAACGACCGTCACGCGAGAAACGGCTATCCGCAACCACGATTTGATAGAATGGACGCTTTTTAGCGCCGCCACGTTGCAAACGAATAGTTACCATACCGTCCTCTACATAGATTGACTGTTTTCATTAATAAGTTTGTACTTCCCATTACGGGAAGCTCGGGCATTTTACGCATTTTCACGCGCAATGCAAGTTAATTCCAAAGTTGATGCTTTATTAGGCCCTGCTACAAAAATTACCGCTGAAGTTTCGCACGCCACATTCGTCCCAATAGTGGTACAAAAAATTGACTTTTTCAGCACTGCTGGAAAGTCGAAAATCCCTGTTGTTTCATTTATAAGGAAAGCACACATATGAACCAAATGCGCAAAGCAAAACGTTCAATTAAACATCTACTTCTAGGTATACCACTCTTTTCTTTTGCGCTCATTGCTACTTCAACACTTGCAGCAAACAATGAAGAAATAACGGCTTGTAAACTGTTACGTTTTGGTGACTTCTCGCAGCTAGAGCAAGGTAATGCTGCAATGAGTATCACCAACGCAGAATATGTACCAAGCCAAACCCTAGATGCCGACACCGAACTCTGGACATATAAGTATAGTCGCCTATTGGGTGCACCTATACCAAAAGGAATAAACTCTTTACCTGAGCACTGTTTGGTTGAAGGCTATGCGGCACCGACGATACGTTTTCAGCTTAGGTTGCCATTGAGTCAAGTTTGGAACCAACGCTTCTTACTCAATGCCTGTATGGGCTTTTGTGGCGAAGTATCCAACTACCCAACGATGGCTGGCGTTATGCGCAATTACGCGACCATGTCTCATGATGGCGGCCATACTGCTGCCGGATTCGATGGTTTGTGGGCTAAAAACAATGTGCCATTAAGGGAGGACTTTGCCTACCGAGCGAATCATGTGGTTGCTGTTGCAGCAAAGGCGGTTATTGAGCGCTTTTATAGTAAACAACTTACGTACTCATTTATATCGGGTTGTTCGAAGGGAGGTCATGCAGGGATAATGGCCGCAAAGCGTTACCCAAATGATTTTGATGGCGTGATTGCCAGAGGACCGACGATTAATTACACCAAAGTCAACCTAATTAACTGCATGGATAACGCAAAAGCTATTTTGGATGAAAACGATAACGCACTGCTCGATGCAAGCTACACTGACTTTATTTCACAGGCCGTCATGCAAGCTTGTGATCATAAAGATGGCTTAGTTGATGGATTAATAAGCGACCCAAGACGCTGCGATTTTGACCCGCAAACGCTCCTGTGCAGCAACACCACCACGGGTAAATGCCTGACACCTCGCCAAGTTAACGCAATTAAGGACATATATGCACCATCCTACGACCAACAAGGTAACGTCATTTATGGCGGCCTACCCTATGGCTCTGAACCTGAATGGACAGGTTGGTTGTTCCCTGAAGCACCGTTTATCAAGCCTTATCACTATTATGCTGCAACCGAGTATTTAAAGTACTTGGCTTTTCCTCGAGGAAGATACAATCAAGGTAACTGGAGAGACTTTTCTTATAACAATGAGGTTGGCGAGCTTTCACCTATCTCAAGCTTTATGGACGCCGATCACCCTGATCTCACTGGATTTAAAAATAGCGGTGGCAAAATGATTGTATTACATGGATGGTCAGACGCTGCAATACCCGCATATGCAACTATTGATTGGTATAAGTCAGTTATCAACTATATGGGTAAAGACAACACCTACGACTTTGCTCGGCTATTCTTGCCACCAGGATTGGTGCATTGTGGTATTGAGGGACCTGGCGCTGAAACCTTTGATGCCATCGCAGCGTTAGTGCATTGGCTTGATACAGGCATAGCACCGGATGCTCTTATGACGCAAAAAGAAGATCCGCAGGGCAATATTCTTTTCACTCGCCCTGTTTACCCCTATCCACAAGAAGCCCAGTACATTGGTACAGGCGACCCTAAAAAAGCAGAAAACTTTAGGCCAATAGTGCCCAATTTTAAGAATAACTAAGTAAACAAAAAGGCAAGCCTCATGGCTTGCCTTTCACATTATACAGACTATAAAACGGTGTTAGAACTTAGGCCCACCGCCACCGAACATGCCCGGCGGCATCATGCCTTTCATATTCTTCATCATTTTCATCATGCCGCCTTTGCCTTTCATCTTCTTCATCATCTTCTGCATTTGGGTAAATTGCTTCAGCAACTTATTAATGTCTTGTACTTGCGTACCAGAACCCGCAGCGATACGCTTTTTACGCGAGCCTTTGATGATTTCAGGACGTGCACGCTCTTTTGGCGTCATTGAGCTTATGATGGCTTCCATTTGGTTAAAGGTCTTATCGTTTACTTGACCTTTTACTGCATCTGGCAAGTTCGACATACCAGGCAGCTTTTCCATCATCGACATCATACCGCCCATGTTTTTCATCTGGCGCAGCTGCTCAGCAAAATCTTCCAGTGTAAAACCGTCGCCTTTAAAGACTTTCTCAGCCACTTTTTGGGCTTTGTCTTTATCGACTTTCATTTCGACTTCTTCAATAAGCGACAGTACGTCGCCCATACCTAGAATTCGAGATGCAACACGGTCAGGGTGGAATGGCTCTAAGGCATCCGTTCTTTCACCCACACCGATAAACTTAATGGGTTTACCAGTAATATGACGAATAGACAGAGCCGCACCACCACGCGCATCACCATCCGTCTTAGTTAAGATAACACCGCTGAGTGGCAGCGCTTCATCAAACGCTTTTGCTGTATTTGCAGCATCCTGACCTGTCATTGAGTCAACGACAAATAAGGTTTCAATCGGATCAATCGCCGCGTGTAAATCTTTGATTTCATCCATCATGTCTGCATCTACGTGCAAACGACCTGCGGTATCCACAAGTACCACATCAATGAACTTTTTCTTCGCGTGAGAAATAGCACCCGTTGCGATATCTACCGGTTTTTGTGAAATATCACTGGGGAAGAACTCGACGTCAACTTCTGCTGCTAACGTTTCAAGCTGTTTGATAGCTGCAGGACGATAAACGTCAGCACTCACCACCAACACAGATTTCTTTTTGCGCTCTTTAAGGAATTTAGCCAGCTTACCAACACTGGTGGTTTTACCCGCACCTTGAAGACCTGCCATCATGACGACAGCTGGCGGCTGCGCGTTTAGGTTCAGCTCCTCGTTGGCCTCACCCATCGACTTTTCAAGTTCTTCGCGAACAATCTTGATGAAAACCTGGCCTGGGCTCAGACTCTTTGTGACTTCTACACCAACCGCGCGTTCTTTTACTTGTTTTACAAAGTCGCGCACAACCGGCAAGGCAACGTCAGCCTCAAGCAATGCCATGCGTACTTCACGGAGTGTTTCTTTAATATTGTCTTCAGTTAGTCGGCCACGGCCACTGATGTTTTTAAGCGTTTTTCCTAAACGCTCTTGGAGGTTTTCAAACATGTATCGGTTCCAAAATCTCGAAATTGTCGGGCATTATACTGATATGCGAGCCACTAATACAGTATTCAAGCCGATTGTTCTGCTTTTTACGCTTTCGTTGAACGAAAATAAGAATAAGTTAACGGATTGAAATAAAACCCTATGCAAGCGCAGAGGCTTTAAATACAATAGCTAAAAAAGGAAAGCAAAAATTAGGCACTTATTTTTATGTTGATTGTTAGCTTGTCATTAATCGCCTGTCTCTTTTACGTCATGGCCACTAGCCATGTTTTATCGCGCTTATTTGACAAACAAGGTCCAGATCAAAAGAAAACCTTAATATTAAGCACCGTCGCCATTTTGACTCATATGCTAGTATTGGTGAATTCAGTGTTTACGAATCAAGGACAAGATCTCAGTACCGTCAACGTTGCCTTGTTAACCTGTTGGGTTATCGTCGTTTCTGTAACGACCGTATCTTTACGCTTCCCTGCAACACTATTACTACCTGTGGTGTATGGCTTTGCCGCTATTTTGTTATTAGCAAGCCTGTTTATTCCGCACCATATTATTATGCATACAATAAACATAGATATTGGTCTCGTTTTGCATATCTCACTTTCTTTGTTGGCTTACTGCGTACTTATCATCGCCACCCTCTACGCCATTCAATTTATGTTTATTGATAAACGTCTAAAACAGCGGGATTTGGCGATTATGACCAGCCATCTACCGCCACTTATGCAAGTGGAAAGGCAGCTTTATCAACTGTTATTTGTAGGCACAGGTTTATTAACGCTGGCATTGGCATCCGGTTTTTACTTTTTAGACGGTATGTTCGCTAAAGAGACTATTCACAAAACCATTTTATCTATCGTTGCATGGCTTATTTATGTCGTCGTCGCATTTGGGCATAAGCAGTTCGGCTGGCGCGGTAAGTCTGTGGTGATTTCAATCATAACGGCTTCTGGCATCGTGACTTTAGGTTACTTTGGCAGTCGCTTTATACAAGAAGTGATTTTAGGCAGGTTTTAAACTTTAACTTGACTATCGTAACTCACTAACGCTTAATACTCTTTCGTAAGTAAAAAAGGGATCCACTGTTGGAAGACATATCGACCAGCGCCTTGTTTATCATACTCGGCGTGCTCATTTTGATGTCGGCTTATTTTTCTAGTTCAGAAACCGGTATCATGTCAATCAACCGTATTCGTCTACGCCATCTTGAAAAAGAGAATCACCGTGGTGCGAAGCGTGTAAGTAACCTCCTTAACCGTCCTGACAGACTGATTGGTCTGATCCTGATCGGAAATAACCTCGTCAATATTGCCGCTGCGCAAGTGGCTACCATCATTGGATTACGCCTGTATGGCGATATGGGTATCGCAGTTGCTACCTTTGCTCTAACGCTCGTGGTACTTATCTTCGCTGAAGTCACACCTAAGACTCTCGCGGCTTTATACCCTGAGAAAGTTGCGTTTCCAAGCTCTGTTATCCTCAAAGTATTGTTAAAAGTCTTGTTTCCTTTGGTTGTGGCAACCAACTGGATCACCAATGGTATGTTGCGTTTGGTCGGGATCACACCACAAGAGATTGAAGAGCACAGCCTAAGTAAAGAAGAATTAAAAACCGTGGTAAATGAGTCGAGCGCGATGCTGCCCTCAAACCACCAAAACATGCTCACTTCTATCTTAGACTTAGATCACGTGACCGTAGAAGACATTATGATCCCACGCAGTGAAATCAATGCGATAGATATCAATGACGAATGGAAAGATATAGCTCGCCAGCTCACGAATGCGCAGCACACCCGAGTGCTACTTTACCGTGACCAAATTGATGATGCGGTTGGTTTTATTCACGCTCGTGATGCGCTACGCCTACTGACAAAAGAGCAGTTTGATAAGCCGTCACTACTGCGTGCGGTAAGAGAGATTTACTATGTACCAGAGAATACCTCGCTCAATACACAGCTGATCAAATTCCAAGAAGCCAAAGAGCGTATTGGTCTTGTTGTTGACGAGTATGGTGACATTCAAGGTCTGGTTACACTTGAAGATATTCTTGAAGAAGTCGTTGGTGACTTTACCACCACGCAGACGCGTGCGCCGAGCGAAGACGTAAACATGCAGCGTGATGGCTCAGTTATGGTTGACGGCAGTGTAAACGTGCGTGACTTAAATAAGGAAATGAGTTGGGACTTACCTACCGAAGGTCCTAAAACCCTGAGTGGCCTGATTGTAGAGCACCTTGAAGATATTCCAGATGCGCCTCTTGGCTTAACGATTTCTGGTTATAAGATGGAAGTCATTGAGATAAAAGAAAACATGATCAAGATGGTGAAAATTTCTTCTAATACCAATTAGCTTAATTAAGTGGTCTATTTTGAGGCAAGAAAATCTTGTCGATAACACCGCTACCGCGTCCTGCTATCGCCAAGGTACCTACATCCATATAGGCAAGGCAAAAATTTTACTATTTAACCTGAGGTTTGGATAAGGAATGTTCCAACTCATTGTTGCTAAAGCACAACTTAGTTTTCTCCTTGTCTAGCCAGAGAGTTTTAGGGAAAACA